>JBLIZX010000079.1:0-11024 GCA_048860285.1 Macromonas sp.
TTCCACCACCGTGGTGATGCCACGGGCTTTGAGCGCCTGCACGCTTTCCACCCAACGCACCGGGCCAAAGGCTTGGCGGTAGAGTGCATCGCGGATGCGGTCGGCATCGGTTTCCACCGCCACGTCGATGTTGTTAAGCACCGGAATTTGCGGTGCACCCAACACGGTGGCCGCCAATTGTGCTTTTAGGCGCTCGGCGGCGGGCCGCATCAGGCTGGAATGGAACGGGGCCGACACCGGCAACGGCAGCGCGCGCTTGGCTCCGTTGGCCTTGAGCTGCACGCAGGCGGCTTCGACAGCGGCCTTGCTGCCCGCAATCACGGTCTGGGCCGGATCGTTGAAGTTGACCGCCTCCACCACCTCCCCGCTGTCGACAGCAAACGTGGCTTGCACTTGGGCGCAGCCTTCGCGCACTTTGTCGGCGGCCATGCCCAAAATGGCGGCCATTGCGCCCACACCCACGGGCACCGCATCTTGCATGGCTTGGGCGCGAAAGCGCACCAGCGGGGCGGCCTGGGCCAGCGTCAACACGCCCGAGGCCACCAGCGCCGAGTATTCACCCAACGAGTGCCCAGCCACCACGGCGGGCAAGGCACCGCCTTCGGCCCGCCACACCCGCCAAGCGGCCACACCAGCCACCAGCATCACCGGCTGGGTGTTGGTGGTCAGCGCCAACGCCTCTTTGGGGCCGGCGTGGATCAACTGGGCCACGTCCTCGCCCAATGCGTCGGAGGCTTCCTGCAACGTCTCGCGCACCACAGGATGGTCGCCCCACGCGTCCAGCATGCCCACCGCTTGCGAACCCTGACCCGGAAATACAAATGCAAAGTTGCTCATGTTCTTGCTTCTTAGAAGGAAAAATTTACAGGCGCACCAGCACCGCACCCCAAGTAAAGCCACCGCCCACACCTTCGAGCATGGCGGTCTGACCGGGCTGCAACTGCCCTGCGCGCACCGCGTGGTCCAGCGCCAGCGGGATGGAGGCTGCCGAGGTGTTGCCGTGCTCATGCACCGTGACAACCACTTTGTCCATGCCCATTTTGAGCTTGCGCGCCGTGCTTTGCATGATGCGGATGTTGGCTTGGTGTGGCACCAACCAGTCAATGTCGGCTTCGGTTTTACCCGCTTTGGCCAGTGCCGCCTTGGCCGCACTCTCCAGCAGGCCCACCGCCAGCTTGAACACGGCCTGACCGTCCATTTTGAGCAACGGATCGCCCAACACCTGCCCGCCCGAGACGGTGCCCGGCACACACAAAATGTCGGTGTGGCGGCCATCGGCGTGGATGTCGCTGGCCAGAATGCCAGAGCCGCTGCCATCGTGCTGCGTGGCCTCCAGCACCACCGCGCCCGCGCCATCGCCAAACAGCACACAGGTGGTGCGGTCGTTGAAGTCCAGAATGCGCGAAAACACCTCGGCCCCCACCACCAACGCACGGCGCACCGCACCGGTCTGGATCATGGCATCGGCCACCGTCAGCGCGTAGATAAAACCACTGCACACCGCCTGCACATCAAACGCGGCACAACCCAGCGGGCCACGCTCCTGCCCCGCTGCCAATGCAGCTTCGTGCAATTTGCGCTGCAAAATCGTGGCGGTGGACGGAAACACCATGTCGGGCGTGGAGGTGGCCACGATGATGAGGTCGATATCGGCGGCACGACAATGGGCCGCTGCCAATGCGGCCAAGCTGGCTTGCAAGGCCAAGTCGCTGGCGTTCACACCGTCGTCTGCGTAATGGCGGGCATGGATGCCGGTGCGCTCCACAATCCATTCGTTGGTGGTCTCAACGCCGCGCTGGGCCAGTCGGGCCACCAAATCGGCGTTGGTCAAGCGGTGCGGCGGCAAAAAACTGCCCGTGCCAGCAATGCGGGAATAGGTTCTCATAACTCTTTGAGGTGACTTTTCAAGCAAAAACAGCTGCCCAGCACGTGCGCCCATGCAACGCCCACACCGCCCGTTTCAGGCGGTGGTGTCGCCCGCTGCGACCTTGGGGCTGGACGCGGCCAGCAAGGGCGCAGCCCGCTCCAGACGCATTTTCACGTTGTCCAGCAACTGGTGATGGGCTGCATCATACGCGCGCCTCAGGGCGCATTCAAAAGCCACCGCATCGGCCGAACCGTGGCTCTTGAACACCAACCCGCGCAAGCCCAGCAAGGCCGCGCCGTTGTAGTTGCGGTGGTCTACGCGGCGCTTGAAAGCGGCCAACACCGGGTAGGCCGCCAGCGCCATCAATTTGGTGCGCCAATTGCGCGAGAACTCTTCACGGATAAAACCACCAATCACGCTGGCAATGCCTTCAATCGACTTGAGCGCCACATTGCCGACAAAACCATCGCACACCACAATGTCCGTGGTGCCTTTGTAAACGTCGTTGCCTTCGACGTTGCCGTAAAAGTTCAGGTGCCCCGCGTCGGCGGCCATCCGCAACAACTGCCCCGCCCGCTTGATCATCTCGTTGCCCTTGATGATCTCTTCGCCAATGTTGAGCAGCCCCACGGTGGGGTTTTCTTTGCCATAGGCCGCTGTGGCCAAGGCGGAGCCCATGATGGCAAATTGCAACAGGTGCTCAGCTGAGCAGTCTACATTGGCCCCCAAATCGAGCATGGTGGTTGCCTGCCCCTTGGCATTGGGCATGGGGCCCGCAATGGCGGGGCGGTCGATACCGTCCAACGTCTTGAGCACGTAGCGCGCAATGGCCATCAACGCGCCGGTGTTGCCCGACGACACCGCCACCTGTGCCGCACCGTTTTTAACTTGGGTGATGGCCACGCGCATCGACGAATCTTTTTTGCGGCGCAGCGCCACCTCCAGCGGGTCGTCCATCGACACCACTTCAGAGGCATGTACCACGGTGCAGCGGCTGGCATCGAGTGCGGGCGGCAAGGTGGCCAAGGCCTCGGGCAACCCCACCAACAACAGGCGTGCGTTGGGCTGCTTGGCCAAAAAGCTGGCGCACGCTGGCAACGTGGCGGCCAGGCCTATATCGCCCCCCATGCAATCTACTGCAATGGTGATCATGCTTGCACCCTCAATTCTGCAATTCCAAACGACAAAGCCCGCTGTGATGCGGGCTTTTGGAAACGTATGAACCCTGCGGGCTCAGACCAGCTGCAAGGCCGATCAGGCTTCCGACTTGTTCTTCAACACTTGGCGACCACGGTAAAAACCGTTGGGGCTGATGTGGTGACGCAGATGCACTTCACCGGTGTTGACTTCCACAGCAATGCCCGGCACGGTCAGGGCGTTGTGCGAGCGGTGCATGCCACGCTTGGAAGGAGATTTTTTGTTTTGCTGAACGGCCATGGTTGGCTCCTATGAATTAGCAATGGTGGGAGGAACGCACCAGCCGCTGAAAACGGTTCAGGCCAGCGCAAAACAGGCGATTATACCGCGCTGGTCATCAGCAACTCAAGTACCTTTGCTAGAGCCCTTGAGTGCCGCCAGCGCGGCAAAGGGGTTGGGGCGCTGTGCGGAGGCACTGCCATCGTCCACATCGCCCACATGGCCGGCGCTCATGCGCACGGGTTCAGGGCACACCTCGTGCATAGGCACCAGCGGCAACGCCAGCAGCAGTTCGTCTTCGATCAGCGTGGACACGTCCAGTCGGCCTTGCGCCAGTGCCAACACGTCTTCTTCGCTGTCTTCGTCTTCGCGCTCGGCGGTGGCTTCGTCCGCCACCAAGCGCACCCAACCGTCCACCTCCACCGGCTGGCCCATGGGTTGCAGACAACGCTGGCAGGTTTGCGGCAAGCTGGCTTGCAACGCCAAGTGCAACCAGAGCTGATCCGCCCCCCCCACCGTGGGGCGCAATTCGGCACGCACTTGCCACACCACCGGCGGCAAGCTGGCCAGCCAATCGGCGGCGTGTTCGGGCTCCGCCAAACGCTCAAACGCGGTCAACGGGGTGTGGCCGGACAAGGTCTGGCCTTGCTGGGCGGCCTGGGCCACGTCCAGGTTGCGGGGGGGCAAAGCATGGGTTACGGTCATGGGCGCAAGCATAAACCATTCGGAACTGCCTCAAAAAAGCCACAATCCCAGGCAAAGAACCGCGTCCAGCAACCGCCAACAACCCAGACACCAGGATTTTTCCCACATGTACTGCCCCACACTTTTTGCACAAAACCAGCGGGAATCCATGCTCAATCTGATCCGGCAATATCCTCTGGCCACAGTGATCACGCATTCGGCAGATGGACAGCTGACCGCCGACCATATTCCCCTCATGTACGACGACGCTCCAGGGTGCCTCGGGAGGTTGCTGGGGCACGTCGCGCGCAACAACCCGGTCTGGCAAGCGTCACCAGAACAAGAGTTGCTGGTGGTTTTTCAAGGATCAAATTCGTACATTTCACCCAACTGGTACGCTACCAAGGCAGAAAATCACAAGGTCGTCCCCACGTGGAACTACGCCGTAGTGCATGCACGTTGCACACTGCGCGCCATCCATGATCCAGAACATATCCGCCAGATCGTTGCCACCCTGACCACCCAGCAGGAGGCCACGCAACCACAGCCGTGGAAAGTGGAAGATGCACCGCGCGAATTTACCGAACGTCTGGTAGCCAGCATCGTTGGCATTGAACTGACGGTTAGACATCTGCAAGGCAAATGGAAAGTCAGCCAGAATCAGCCACCGCAGAATCAAGCCTCAGTGGTGCGCGGATTGCTCGACCACGGGAGCGATGCTGCGACTGGCATGGCACAACTGGTTGAAACCTGTGCAAAGCAATGACGTTCCAGACGTTCCAACTACCCACACATATTGACTCCCATGAACATCGCCAACCTTCGCAAAAGTTACGAACGCGCCGAATTGAGCGAGGACGCGTCGCACGCCGACCCGCTGCAACAGTTTGACCAGTGGCTGCACGAGGCCATCCGCAGCGAAATCCCGGAGCCCAACGCCATGACGGTGGCCACGGTCGGCAGCGACCTGCGCCCCAGCACACGCGTGGTGCTCATCAAAGGGTACGATGCCCAAGGCATCGTCTGGTACACCAACTACGACAGCCGCAAGGGCCGCGAACTGGCGGGCAACCCCTACGCAGCGCTGCAATTCCACTGGGTGGAGCTCGAACGTGTGGTGCGCATTGAGGGCGTGGTGGAGCGTGTCAGCGCCGAAGAAAGCGACACGTACTACCAAAGCCGCCCGCTGGACAGCCGCATCGGTGCCTGGGCCAGCCCGCAAAGCCAAGTGATTGCAGGCCGGGGCACGCTGGTGGCCAATGCGGCCAAGTACGGCGCGCAGTTTCTGTTGAGTCCGCCGCGCCCACCGCACTGGGGCGGCTACCGCCTCAAGCCGCAACAGTGGGAGTTCTGGCAAGGCCGCAAAAGCCGCTTGCACGACCGCTTGCACTACCGCCAAGAAGACGGGGCGTGGGTGCGCGAACGCCTAGCGCCGTGAATCACGCTTGCGGCAGGCGTTCGATGGCCTGCCCTGCCACCGCTTGCAACGCAGCGGTCGGCACGCGCGCAGGGGCCAATTCGGCCAGCGGCACCAGCACAAAGGCCCGCTCCAGCATGCGCGGATGCGGTACCGTCAACTCTGGGGTGTCCACACGCACATCGCCGTACAGCAACACGTCCAAATCCAGCGTGCGCGGTGCGTTGCGGTAAGGGCGCTCGCGCCCGGCCTGTTGTTCCAAAGCTTGCAGAGCGTGCAGCAACGCCAGCGGTGCCAACGTGGTGCGCACCTGGGCCACAGCGTTGATGAAGTCGGGGCCACTGGCCTCCCACGGTGCCGTGCGGTACAGGCTGGATGCGGCCACCACCTCGGTGTGCGGCAACGTGTGCAGCGCCTGCAAGGCTGCGCGCACCGTGGCCACCGCATCACCCAAATTGGCTCCCAACGCAATGTAGGCGGTGACGGTGGGGATCACGCATCGGCTCCGTAGTCGGGGCCGTTGTCGTGGTCACCGCTGCGGTCGGACTCAGCGCCGGTGCGCGATGCGCCGTCGGCGTTGGACTTGCGGCGACGGCGGCGGCGTTTCTTGGTGGGTGCGTCTTCGCCGTTGGGGTCGGTGGTGGGCGCAAGTGCCAAGTCTGGCGTGTCGCGGGTCACGGGTCTGGCGGATGGCACAGATCCGCCGCTGGCCAAGCGGCTGGCGCGGGCAGCGGCGCGGGCCTGGGCGGCGGCTTCGGCCTTGGCGCGTTGTTGCTCCAGACGCATGGTTTCGAGCATGTCGCGGCGCACCGCTGGGTTGGCCAAGTGGAGAGTCTCCCACCAATCGGCCAGCTCATCGGGCGCTTCCCCGGTCAGGGCACGCAAACGCAAAAAGTCGAAACCGGCCCGAAAGCGCGGCTGTTGCACCAGCGACAACGGCCCTTGGCCGGTGCGGCGCTCAAAGCGCGGCTGCATGGCCCACACCTCGCGCATGTCCACCGCCAAACGCCCCCGGCCCGACACATCGCCAATGCGGGCCTCAAACACGTTGTTGACCGCGTTTTCCAGCGCCTCGGGACTGGACAACCCCGCCTGCACTCCACGCTGCCAGCCCTCTTGCACGTCGCTCCAGAGCACACAGGCCAGCAAAAAGCTGGGCACCACGGGCTTGCCTTCGCTGACGCGGCGGTCGGTGTCCTGCAAAGCTTGTCGCACCAACGGTTCTTGGGCGCGCTGCACCACCAGCTCCAGCAGCGGGTACACGCCAGTGGACAGACCCGTGGCTTCCAACTGGGCAATGCTGTCCAACGCATGCCCGGTTTGCAGCAGTTTCATCATCTCATCGAACAGGCGGCTGGGCGGAATGTCGGCCAACAAATGGCGGCACGGGGCAATCGCGGCCAAAGTCTCCGCATCAAATTGAAAGCCCAACCCGTGCAATTTGGCGGCAAAACGCACCGCACGCACAATGCGCACCGGGTCTTCGCGGTAGCGTTTGGCCGGATCACCAATCATGCGCAACACGCGATCGCGCGCATCGCGGATACCGTGGTGAAAGTCCACCACAATTTGCGTCTCTGGGTCGTAGTACATGGCGTTGATGGTGAAATCACGCCGCGCCGCATCGTGCTCGATGGTGCCCCACACGTTGTCGCGCAACACCCGCCCACTGGCATCCACCGCATGGGCCGTCTGCTCCAGTTGGTAGCGCTGGCTGCGCTCATTGCCCGAAATTTGGGTCGCGTCGGCGCTGTCCAGGTGGGCCCGGAAGGTTGAGACTTCAATCACCTCGCTGCGTCGGCCTTCGCTGTAAATCACATGCACGATACGGAAACGCCGCCCGATGATGAACGCCTTGCGAAACAGCCGCTTGACCTGCTCCGGCGTGGCGTTGGTGGCCACGTCAAAATCTTTGGGGCGCAAGCCCAGCAGCAAATCGCGCACGGCCCCGCCCACGATGTAGGTGTCAAAACCAGCCGCCTTGAGGGTGTGAACGGTGTCGAGCGCGTGCTCGTCGATCAGCGTTGGGTCGATACCATGCACCTCCACGGGCACATCTTCGCGTCGCCCAAACACGGGCGATCGACGGCGGGCCGCTGGGGCGCGCTTGGCGCGCTGCTCCAAACCCAACAGTTTGTTGATGGGGGTGTAGGTCATGTGGTGTGGTCGGGAAACAAATCCAAGATGCGCCAGCCGCGTTGCTGGGCAATGGTGCGCAGGCCCGCACCGGGGTTGGTGGCCACGGGGATGTGGGCGCGCTCCAGCAATGGCAAGTCGTTGGTGGAATCGGAATAGAAGGTCATGTCCACGTCGTCCCAGCCGTGGCCGCGTTCGGTGAGCCACTGTTGCACGCGCGTGACCTTGCCGTCGCGAAACGACGGCGTACCGCGAATTTCGCCGGTAAACCAACCGTCGGCACCGCGTTCCAGTTCCACCGCAATCAGCTCGGTCACACCCAAGGCCTGGGCAATCGGGCGTGTCACGAATTCGTTGGTGGCGGTCACAATCACAACCTCATCGCCTGCATCGCGGTGCTGGGCAAGCAACGCCAGTGCCGGGGGCAGGATGGCGGGGCGGATCACCTCGGCCATGAAGCGTTCGTGCGCTTGGGCCGCCGCCTGCGAACCTTGCCGACGCACGGCATCGATGGCAAAACGCACATAGTCGTGCACATCCAACGTGCCCGCTTGGTAGTGGGCAAAAAATTCATCGTTGCGGCGCGTGAATTCATCGGGGTCGGTCCAGCCGATGCGCGTGGTGAACTGGCCCCAAGCGTAATCGGAGTCCAGTGGCAACAAAGTGTGGTCAAGGTCAAACAGGGCCAGTTTCATAAAAATGGGGCTTTTTTTCAGACCAAAGGGGCGATTGGAACACATGGTTCTGGCCTAGATACGTGGGCCAGTGCTGGCGCAGGCGCAAATTGCCAGACAGGTACGCAGGAGCCTTAACTTAAAATGGGACAAATTTTATCGGGCTTCCACTTTCTACCCATTTATGACAACGACTCCCCTTTCCTACAAAGACGCTGGCGTGGACATTGACGCGGGCGACGCGCTGGTCGAACGCATCAAACCGTTGGCCAAAAAGACCATGCGCGAAGGCGTGCTGGCGGGCATCGGTGGCTTTGGCGCGCTGTTTGAAGTGCCCAAGCGTTACCAAGAGCCGGTGCTGGTGAGCGGCACCGACGGCGTGGGCACCAAGCTCAAACTGGCGTTTGAGTGGAACATGCACGACACCGTGGGTATCGACTTGGTGGCCATGAGCGTGAACGACGTGCTGGTACAAGGTGCCGAGCCGCTGTTCTTCCTCGACTACTTTGCCTGCGGCAAGCTCGACGTGGACACCGCCGCTGCTGTGGTGGGTGGCATTGCCAAGGGTTGCGAACTGTCGGGCTGTGCCTTGATTGGGGGTGAAACCGCCGAAATGCCCGGCATGTACCCGGCGGGCGAGTACGACTTGGCCGGTTTTGCCGTCGGTGCGGTCGAAAAATCCAAAATCCTGACCGGCCAGAACGTGCAAGCGGGCGACGTGGTGCTGGGCCTGGCCAGCCACGGCGTGCACTCCAACGGTTTCAGTCTCGTGCGCAAGTGCATTGAACGTGCCGAAGCCGCTGGTACCGTGCCCGCGACACTGGACGGCATGCCCTTCAAAGAAGCGGTGATGCGCCCAACCCGCCTGTATGTCAAAAACGTGCTGGCCGCACTGGCACAACACCCCATCAAGGCGCTGGCCCACATCACGGGCGGTGGTTTGCTCGAAAACATTCCGCGCGTGCTGCCTGAAGGCACCGCCGCGCACCTGACCAAAGGCAGCTGGCCGCAAAGCGAACTGTTTGCGTGGCTGCAAGCCACCGCTGGCATCGACGACATCGAAATGAACCGTACCTTCAACAACGGTATTGGCATGGTGGTGGTGGTCGATGCTGCCCACGCTGCGGCTACCGCCGCCACGCTGCGCGAGCTGGGCGAAACCGTGTACGACATCGGCACCATTGCCGCACAAGGCGACGGCGCACAGGTGGTGGTGGCTTAAACCACTTTACCCACCCTTGTTGGCACCACGGGGCTTCACGCCCCGTTTTTTGTGCCCGGTAGCCGGTAGGCCCGACACCCGGCGCAACTCCTCCACCAAGGTGGTGATCACGTCCAAATCGGGCGGGTTGTCGGTGTGTTCCAAGTAGCCGGTCAAATCGGCCAAGGCGAATTCGGGCCGATCCAACTCGGCCCACGTCAAGCCCCGGTCGCGGCGTTCGTCCCACGCATCGGGCAACAACAGCACCATGCGCTGCGTCACACCCAACATACGCGGCCAATCGCGCTGCCCGTGGTAAAAAATTTTCAGGTGCAGCAGCAACGAGGCCACCATATCGCGCGGTGAACACGGCACCAAAAACAAGTCCACCGGCACATCAAATTCCCCCACCAAACCGTGGTGGCGGCGAAACGGCTCCAACCGCTCGCTCAAATCGTCGCGCGTGAGCGATTGGCCTGTCAGCGCATCCATGATGACCTGCCCCTGGGGCAACGCCACTTTGAGCATGAAATGCAGCGGAAAGTTGATGCCCTGCGCCTTGAGACCGATACCACGTGCCAGCTCCAGCCACACCGCTGCCAACACCACCGCCAACCCGCGCCGCGTGTGCAACACTTGGTGCAAATGGCTGTAACTGGGGTCGTTGACTTGGTGATTGACCTGCCCACCCAGACCCAAATCGACAAAGAAGAAACGGTTAAGCAACCGCAACCGCTGCAATGGCGAAGCGTCGGGGGCCAAGCGGCGGCGCAAGCGCAACAGCCATTCGTCCACCTGGTCGGGCACCTGCTGCACATCCAAATCGGGGTAATCGTCCATCGCCACGGCGGCCATCGCTTCGAGCAACGGAAAATCCGCATCACTGCCCACCAAGGTGGCAAAGTAATCCAGTGGGGACGGAGAGGAAAAAGTCAGCTGCATGCCCCTACTTTCGCACAAAACGGCGCAAGTTCAAGCCCGTCAGATGCAACAGGCCAAAGTAGAGTACGGCTGCCCCAGCCAACGCCAGCGACAACCACAACACACGCCACCCGGCTTGGCCCGGCTCCAGCCAATCGATGTAACGCAGCCACGCCAACAGGTACGCCGCCAACAACGCACTGGCCGCCACCACCTGCGCCACAAAACGGCCCCAACCCGGCAAAGGCTGGTAAATCTGGCGGCGCAACAAGCCCCACAGCAGCCACGATGCGTTGAGCAACGCACCCAACCCAATCGCCAGCGCCAGCCCAGCGTGCGCCAACAGCGGCACCAGCAACAGATTGAACCCTTGGGTACACAACAACACCACCACCGCAATCTTGACCGGGGTCTTGATGTTCTGGCTGGCGTAGAAACCCGGTGCGAGCACCTTGATCGCGATCAACCCCAACAGGCCCACGCCATAACCCATCAGCGCGATGGAAGTTTGCTGCACATCGGCATTGCCAAAGGCACCGTAGTGGTACAACACCGCCACCAGCGGCTGAGCAAACGCCAGCAGGCCCACGGCACACGGCACCGCCAACAACACCACCCAACGCAGGCCCCAGTCCAGCAACTCGCTGTAACGGGCACCGTCGTTGGCCGCCTTGGCCGCCGACAGTTGCGGCAACAGCACCACGCCCA
>JBLIZX010000080.1:0-2001 GCA_048860285.1 Macromonas sp.
ACCAATCACCCCCGTGCCAATGGCACGCTGGCTGGCCGAACCTGCGCCAGAAGCCAGCGCCAGCGGCAACACCCCCAGCGTAAACGCCAGTGAGGTCATGATGATGGGGCGGAAACGCAAGTGCGCCGCCTCCAGCGCCGCTGCCACAATGCTCTTGCCCTCGGCCTGCAAGTCCTTGGCAAACTCGATGATCAAAATGGCGTTCTTGGCCGACAAACCAATGATGGTGATGAGCCCAACCTGGAAATACACGTCGTTGGCATAGTCGCGCAACCACGTGCCCAGCAGCACACCCAGCACCCCCAGCGGCACCACCAAAATCACGGCAAACGGAATCGTCCAGCTCTCGTACAGCGCGGCCAAGCACAGGAACACCGCCAGAATGGCAAAAGCGTACACGATCATGGCCTGCGAACCGGCGAGTTTTTCCTCGCGCGACTGGCCCGTCCACTCGTAACCTATGCCTTGCGGCAACTGGGCCACGATTTTTTCAATCTCGGCCATCGCCGCGCCGGTGCTGTAACCCGGTGCCGCACCACCGCTGATGCGCATCGACGAATAACCGTTGTAACGCACCGTCTGCATGGCACCGCTGATCCAGCGGGTGGTGGCAAACGCCCCCAATTGCACGGTTTGGCCCTTGCTGTTGAGCACATGCAGTTTGAGCACATCCTCGGGCTGCATGCGCGCCGGGGCATCGGCCTGCACCACCACGCGCTGCAAGCGGCCCGCGTTGGGGAAGTCGTTGATGTAGCTCGAACCCAGCGCGGTGGAGATCACGCTGTTGATGGCATCAAAACCCACGCCCAAAGCTTGGGCTTTGTCGCGGTCGATGTCGATTTGCAGTTGCGGTGCATCTTCCAACCCGTCCGGGCGCACTTGGGCCAACACGGGGTTCTTGGAGGCCATGCCCAACAACTGGTTGCGGGCGGCCAACAGGGTCTCGCGGCCCACCCCGGCGCGGTCTTGCAAGCGCAAGCTAAAGCCCGACGACGACCCCAATTCAGGGATGGGCGGTGGGCTCAGGGCAAAAATAAACGCATCACGCACCCCCATCAGGGCACCAAAGGCGCGGCCCGCCACGGCTTCGGCAGAATGCTCTGGGCCGGTGCGTTCACTCCAATCCTTCAAGGTCACAAACGCCAGTGCGGCGTTCTGCCCTTGGCCACTGAAGCTGAAGCCCAACACGCCCACCATGCTTTGCACCTCGGGCTGTTGGAGCATGAAGCCTTCCACTTGCTCCATCACAGCACGGGTGCGCTCTTGCGTGGCACCGGGCGGCAACTGCACGTTCACCAGCAGGTTGCCCTGGTCTTCGTTGGGCAGAAAAGAGGTGGGCAGGCGCATATACACCACGCCCGCCACACCAATGATGGCCACGTACACCAGCAACGAACGGCCCGCACGTGGCAGCAAACGGGCCAACCAGCCCTCGTAACGCTTGGCACCGCTGCTAAAACTGCGGTTGAACCAGCCAAAAAAGCCGGTTTTTTCGTGGTGGTGTCCGGGCTTGACCGGCTGCAGCAATGTGGCGCACAACGCCGGGGTCAGCGACAACGCAAAGAAGGCCGAAAACGCAATCGACACGCCCATCACCGCCGCAAACTGGCGGTAGATGTTGCCCACCGAACCGCTGAAGAACGCCAGCGGCACAAACACCGCAATCAGCACCACGGTAATGCCCACAATCGCGCCCGAGATCTGGCCCATGGCCTTGCGCGTGGCAGCGCGGGGTGAGAGTCCCTCCTCGCTCATGATGCGCTCGACGTTTTCGACCACCACAATCGCATCGTCCACCACAATGCCGATCACCAACACCATGCCAAACATGGTCAACACGTTGATGGAGAAGCCCAGCGCCAGCAGCGCCGCAAACGTGCCCAGCAACGCCACCGGCACCACAATGGTTGGAATCAAGGTGTAACGCCAGTTCTGCAAGAACAGGAACATCACCAAAAACACCAGCACCACCGCTTCCACCAGCGTTTTGACGACCTGCTC
>JBLIZX010000081.1:0-2545 GCA_048860285.1 Macromonas sp.
GGCTACTGTGTGCCCAAGTTCAACGACGCGTTGCACACCGTCTTTGCCGGCATCTGGCACATCCAAGAGCCGTTTGATACCACCGTCAATGTGCGGCTGCCCAATGGTTTGCAGCGTTCGGTGCGCTTGGTGGGTGAGCCCGATACCTCGCCCGACCAGCCGCCGCGTTTGGTGGGAGCGGCGCAAGATGTGACCAGTCTGGTGGCTGCGCAACGCCGCATCCAAGAAAGCGAGCGCACCCTGTTGTCGGCGATTGACGCGCTGGGCGAAGCCTTTGCGTTGTACGACCCGCAAGAGCGGCTGGTGTTTTGCAACGAAAAATTCTTGCAAACCTACCCTGCGGCCAGCGAATTTTTGTGGCCCGGCGTGCGCTACGAAGACGTGTTGCGCCACATTGCCGAGCAGGGCGCGTACGCCAACGCGATTGGGCGCGTGAACGAATGGGTGGCCGAGCGGTTGCAGCGTTTTCGGGCGAACGAATCGGAACACATTGAGCGTTTGTCGGACGGGCGTTGGTTGCGCATGGCCGATTGCACCACGCCCGACGGCTTTCACGTCACGTTCCGCATCGACATTACCGACATGCAGCGCGCTCTGGAAGCCGCCGATGCCGCCTCGCGCAGCAAGAGCCAGTTCCTGGCCAACATGAGCCACGAAATCCGCACGCCCATGAACGCCATCATCGGCATGTTGCGCCTGTTGGGGTACACCGATTTGAATGCCCAGCAAACCGACTGGGTAGACAAAGCCAGCCACGCGGCCAAATCCTTGTTGGGCATCCTCAACGATATTTTGGATTTTTCCAAGGTCGAGGCGGGCAAAATGCAGTTGGATCCAGCCCCGCTGGATCTGGAAGGTCTGTGGCGCGACATGTCCACCTTGCTGGCCAGCACCTTGGGCCACAAAGAGCTGGAGTTGGTGTTTGACCTCGATCCCGCTATGCCGCCGATGCTGGTGGCCGACGGGCTGCGGCTCAAGCAAGTGCTGATCAACCTGTGCGGCAACGCCATCAAATTCACCCAGCGTGGGGCCGTGGTGTTGCGTGTGCGCGTGTTGCAGCGGGGCACCGATACCGTGCGCTGGCGGCTGGAGGTGCAAGACAGCGGCATTGGCATCACCCCGGAGCAGCAGCAGCGCATCTTCAACGGGTTTACCCAGGCCGAAGCGTCCACCGCGCGCCAGTTTGGTGGCACCGGGCTGGGGTTGGCCATCAGCCAGCGCCTGGTGCGCTTGATGGGGGGCGAGTTGGGGTTGGACAGCCGTCCCGGCCAGGGCAGCACTTTTTGGTGTGAGCTCACCTCGCCATGCCCGGCCACCGAGGCACTGCCCGATGCGTCTGTGGCGGCACCGCTGGACCGCTCATCGGTGCGGTCGGTGTTGCTGGTGGAGGGCCACGCCCTGACCCGGCACACGTTGGCCAACATGCTGCACGGTGTGGGCTGGCAGGTACAACCCGTGGCCAGTGCGGCGGAGGCGCTGGCGTGGCTGCCACAGCACTTGGGGCAAGGGGGGGCGCTGGATGCGGTGTTGCTCGATGCCCAGTTGCCCGACATGGCGCTGGACGCGCTGCGGCAACGCTGTGTGCAACAGTGGCACACCCATGCGCCACAACGCCCGTTGCCGGTGTGTGTGGTGTTGAGCACGCACCATTTGGAAGCCTTGCCCCCCAGCGACTGCCAAGCGGTGGTGTTGGTCAAACCCGTGACGGCGGCCATGGTGCGCGATGCGGTGGTGCAGCAACGCCAAGGCGCACCGGCCCGTGCGGCGGCTGCCCCGTCGCAACGGTTGGCAGGGTTGCGCCTGTTGCTGGTCGAAGACAACCCCATGAACCAAGAGGTGGCCCAAGAAATGTTGCGCCGCGAAGGGGCCAGCGTGGATGGTGTGGACAACGGCGAGCGCGCGTTGGCCGTGCTCAGTCACCCCCACCACGGCTACGATTTGGTGCTTATGGACATGCAGATGCCTGTGATGGACGGTGTGCAGGCCACGCGCCAATTGCGCCAGCGCCCCGAGCACCAAACCTTGCCGATTGTGGCCATGACCGCCAACGCCATGACCGCCGACCGCGAAGTGTGTCTGCAAGCGGGCATGAACGACCACGTGGGCAAACCTTTTGAGCTGGACGTGTTGGTGCAAGTTATTTTGCACCACACCCGTCCTGCCCGCAGCGCCCCTGCCGATCCCCTGCCGCCGCCACCCGTGGCGCAAGCTGCCCCCGTGGTGTTTAACCCGGACACCGCCATTGCCCGCTTGGGCGGGGACTGCACGTTTTTTGCCGATGTGCTGCAACGCTTTGGCTTGCAAGCCCAAGCGACGGTGGACGAACTCGCGCAAGCCGTGGCGCATGACCTGCGCCCAGCGGCACGCGCGGCGGCCCACAAGTTCAAAAGTGTGGCCGCCACCGCCGGCGCAGAACAACTGGCCGCCGCCAGCGCGGCGTTGGAACGTTGCATGGCCGCCACAGAATCCGCCCCCGCTGCTGAAGTGCAAGCTTTGCTGGAGCGCCTTCACACCACGCTGGACGAGGCATTGGCGGCCCAAACCG
>JBLIZX010000082.1:0-9599 GCA_048860285.1 Macromonas sp.
GGTCGTGGCCGCTTGCAGCAGTTGCTGCACCAGCGGGTGGCCCACTTTGCGTTCGGTGCTGATGGCGTAGTAGTGTTCTTCCACGCCATCGCACACGCCCAGCAAGCGGGCTTGCAGGCGTTGTTCCAGGTCGGCTTGTACCGCCAGTGGGGCCGGGAACACGCCCAGCCCGCTGCCCCCAAAGGTTTCCAGCAAGGCGCTGTCCTCAAACTCACCGGCCACACGCGGGCGCAAGTGGTGCTGGTTGAGCCACACGTCCAACCGCGCACGCACGCTGGAGTGCGTGGTGGGCAGCAACACCGGCAACCCCTGCAACTGGGCTGGAAATGGGCCTTGTTGTGCCGCTGCTTGCCATTGTGGTGGTGCGTACCAGCCCATGCCAGTGGTGCCCAGTGGGTGGTTGTGGACTTTGAGGTGGGGGTTGAACGGGGCTGGGTGGTCGGCCAGCACCACGTCCAGCCGGTGCAGGGCCAAGTCCGCCAGCAGGTCGGGCATTTCACCTTCGTGGCACAGCAGGCGCAAATCGGGCGTGCCCAGCACGGGTTGCAGCAGGCGCTGCACCACCAGTTTGGGCAGGCCGTCGGCAATGCCCACCGCCAGCCGCACGGCATGGTTTTGTGCCGCCACGCGCACCAGGTCGGGCAGCGCTTCGCCCAACTGGAAGATGTGCTCGGCCTGGTGCAGTGCGGCCACTCCGGCATCGGTCAGGGCCAGGCCGCGCCCGGCAGGCTTGAGCAACTGGCAACCCAGGTCGTGCTCCAATTCGCGCACTTGCGCACTGATGGTTTGTACCGCCAGGTTGAGGCGTTCGGCGGCGCGCGACATGCCGCCTTCTTTGGCCACCGTCCAGAAGTAGTACAGGTGTTTGTAATTAAAGGCCAGGCTCATACCGCAATTTATGTTCAGGTTTTAAAGGACAGACATTCCAACAATGTCTGGTTTTACCGCAACGCCGATTGTGCTATCTTGACGAGATGACGGGCGTGTTCCCGCCATTTTTCTGGAGATTTCACAATGAGTTCCCTGTTCAACTCGACCCCCATTCCCGTCGGCAGCAGCGGCTGGGGCCGCACCGTTGCCACGCACAAGGTATTGCGCAACACCTACGCGCTGTTGTCGATGACGTTGCTGTTCAGCGCGGCGGTGGCGGCGTTGGGTGTGGCATTCAAGCTGCCCGCGCCGGGCATCATCCTGACGCTGGGGGGCTATTTTGGCCTGCTGTTTCTCATCAACAAGGTGCAAAACAGCGGTTGGGCCATTCCGGCGGTGTTTGCCCTGACGGGCTTTATGGGCTACACGCTGGGGCCGGTGCTGTCGTTCCAGCTGGGGCTGCCCGGTGGCGGCCAAACCATCATGCTGGCGCTGGGTGCCACGGGTGTGACCTTCCTCACGTTGTCGGCGTGGGTGCTGGCCACGCGCAAAGACTTCAGCTTCATGGGCGGCTTCTTGTTCGCGGGCATGGTGGTGGCCTTGTTGGCAGGGCTGGCGGGTGTGTTCCTGCAAATCCCGGCCTTGAGCTTGGCGGTTTCGGCCATGGTGGCACTGTTGTCGGCGGGCATGATCCTGTTTGAGACCAGCCGCATCGTCCACGGTGGCGAGACCAACTACGTCATGGCCACGGTGAGCCTGTTCGTGTCGCTGTTCAACCTGTTCACCAGCCTGTTGAGCTTGTTGGGCTACGGCAACAACGACTGATCCCCCCTTGCCCAGGAGAATCGCCATGAAATGCCCCAATTGCCGTGATGTGACGCTGGTGATGACCGAGCGTCAGGGGGTGGAAATCGACTACTGCCCGCAATGCCGGGGCGTGTGGCTGGACCGGGGTGAGTTGGACAAGCTCATCGAGCGTGGAGCGTTGGCCCAGCCCGCGGCGGCTTCTGCCCAACCGCAGGGCTACGCGCAGCACATCCCGCCGCCGCAAGCACCGCAGCAAGGCTACCGCCCGGGGTTGTTTGATGCGCCACAGCCGCCGCATCAGCAACAATCCTATCCGCCGCAACATCAACCGCACCCGCAGCAGCGTTACCCGGACGACGGTTACTACCGCCAACGCAAGCGCAAGTCGTGGTTGAGTGAAATATTCGATTGATTTGGGCCCGTTGTTGGTGGCCAACCCAGGCAGATGCCTGGGTTTTTTTATGGGGTGGTGCCATCGGGCACAATTTGGCCACCATGCACAGTGCTGTCTTTCCTGCGTTGCCCGACGACGATGCCCCCGACCCAGCGCCCAAGGCCGGTGCGCCCAAAGCGTTGTCGGCACCGCAAAAAGCCATGCGCAAGCTCGGGCTGGTGCGGCCCATTGATTTGGCCTTGCACCTGCCGTTGCGCTACGAGGACGAAACCCACATCACCCCCCTGTCCCAAGCCCGCGAAGGCGAGGTGGTGCAGTTGGAAGGCGTGGTGACCGCCAGCGAGGTCAAGTCCGGTGGCAAACGCCAACTGTTGGTCACGCTCAACGACGGCACCGACACCTGCACTTTGCGTTTCTTCAATTTCTACCCTGCGCAGCAAAAAAGCCTCAGCCCTGGTGCCACCATCCGAGCCCGGGGTGAACTGCGTGGCGGCATGTGGGGCTGGACGATGCTGCACCCCGTGTGCCGTGTGGCGGGCGGCGAGCTGCCCAACGCCCTCACACCGGTGTACCCCACCAGCGCCGGTTTGCCACAGCCTTACCTGCGCCGCGCCGTGTTGGGAGGGCTGGAACAAGCCGACCTGAGCGACACCTTGCCCGCCGAGGCCTTGGCTACCTGCCCCGGTTTGCGCCTGCGGGGCCGGGCCGGTGCCACCAGTCCGGCCTGGACCTTGCGCGATGCGCTCACCTTTTTGCACCATCCCACGCCCGATACCCCGTTGGCGGCGCTGGAAGACCGCAGCCACCCGGCGTGGCAGCGCCTCAAGGCCGAAGAACTGCTGGCACAGCAGCTCTCGCAACACCAAGCGCGGCAAGAACGCGCCCATCTGCAAGCCCCCGCTTTGCCCACCCGCAGTGGTGGTTTGCACGAGCAACTGCTGGCGGTGTTGCCGTTTCAGCTCACCGCAGCGCAGCAGCGCGTCAGCGCCGAGATTGCCACCGACTTGGCCCGTGCCGTGCCCATGCACCGCCTGTTGCAAGGCGATGTGGGCAGCGGCAAGACTGTGGTGGCGGCATTGGCGGCCACCATTGCCATTGATGCCGACTGGCAATGCGCGCTGATGGCCCCGACCGAAATTTTGGCCGAACAGCACTTCAGCAAACTGGTGGATTGGCTCACGCCCTTGCTGGCTCCGCTGGGCAGAAGCGTGGCTTGGCTCACAGGCAGTCAAAAGAAAAAACAGCGCAGCGCCATGCTGGAGCGCATTGCCAGCGGCGAGGCCGCGCTGGTGGTGGGCACGCACGCCGTCATCCAAGAACAGGTGCAGTTCCACAACCTCGCGTTGGCACTCATCGACGAACAACACCGCTTTGGCGTGGCCCAGCGTCTGGCCTTGCGCGACAAGCTGCGCACCACCGGGTTGGAGCCGCACCTGCTGATGATGAGCGCCACGCCCATTCCGCGCACGCTGGCCATGAGCTACTACGCCGATTTGGACGTGTCCACCATCGACGAATTGCCGCCGGGGCGCACGCCCATCGTCACCAAGGTGGTGTCGGACAGCCGCCGTGACGAACTCATTGCCCGCATGGTCACCCAAGTGGCGCAGGGGCGGCAAGCCTACTGGGTGTGCCCGTTGATCGAGGAAAGCGAGGCACTCGATCTCAACCACGCTACCGCCACCCATGCCGATGTGTCGCTGGCGCTGGAGGGCGTGCGCCGCCCCGATGGCACGTTGGCGCAGGCCGGGCTGCTGCACTCGCGCCTGTCGTCGGCGGACAAGAAAGCCGTCATGGCCGCCTTCAGCGCGGGCGAACTGGCGGTGCTGGTCAGCACCACCGTGATCGAGGTGGGGGTGGATGTGCCCAACGCCTCGCTGATGGTGATTGAGCACGCCGAACGCTTCGGCCTGAGCCAATTGCACCAGCTGCGCGGGCGGGTGGGGCGGGGCGCGGCCGCCTCGGCGTGTGTGTTGCTGTACAGCACCAACGAGGCCGGACGCTTGAGCGACACCGCGCGCGACCGCCTCAAAGCGATGGCCGAGACCAACGACGGTTTTGAGATTGCCCGGCGCGATTTGGATATTCGGGGCCCCGGCGAATTTCTGGGCGCACGCCAATCCGGTGCCGCCATGCTGCGTTTTGCCGATCTGGCCACCGACTCCCACCTGCTGGAGTGGGCGCGCGACTGGGCCCCGCAATTGCTGCAACGCTGGCCCGAGCTGGCGCAACGCCATATCGACCGTTGGCTGGGCAGCAAATCCGACTACCTCAAAGCCTGATGTTCGGCGCTTCGGTGAAAATGGGGGGCTAACAGACAACCGGGCCGTGCAAAGCCGCCGTAAATAGCCATCAAAAAGGTCTTTTGCAGCGATTGAACGTCTGTGGCGGCCTTATGATGGAAGGCCCTTTATGCGCCCACACAACCACGGCCTGCAACAACAAATGTTATGAGTGTGACCCCAACCGCAACCCCCAGCCCAGTCGCCAGCGGCACCGTGCCCATGCAGCACGCCACAGGCAAGGTGGTGGCCATTACCAGCGGCAAGGGCGGTGTGGGCAAAACGTTTTTATCGGCCAACTTGGCCGCCGCACTCACCCGCTTTGGCCTGAAAGTGTTGGTGCTCGATGCCGATTTGGGTCTGGCCAACTTGGACGTGGTGCTCAACCTGTACCCCAAGTTCACGCTGCACGATGTGTTTGCGGGCAAAGTGGCGTTGGAAGATGCCATCGTCAAAGCCCCGGGCGGCTTTTCGGTGTTGCTGGCCGGGTCGGGGTTGGTGGAGTACTCGCGCCTCACGCCCGAGGTGCGGGCCGACTTCATGAAGTTGATGTCCGACATCGTGCCCCGCTTTGATGTGGTGTTGCTCGACACCGGTGCGGGCATTTCGGATGTGGTGCTGTTTGCTCTGTCGCTGGCCTCCGAGATCTTGCTGGTGGCCACGCCCGAACCCACCTCCCTCACCGATGCTTACGCCACCATCAAGGTGCTGGCGGCGCAACAACAGCGCCAGCACGTGCGCCTGATCGTCAACCAGGCCGCCCGCCCCGGTGATGGCAAAAACATCACCGCCCAGTTGCAACAGGTGCTCAACCGTTTTGTGGGGCAGGCCAAACCCGCGCTTGGCGTACCGGCCACGCCGGGCCGTGCCATTCGTTTGATCCACATGGGCGATATTCCAGCCGACCAAGCCGTCAAAGACGCGGTGATGCGCCGCCAACTGCTGATGCTGCACGCTCCCGGCTCCCCCGCAGCGGTGGCGCTGGGCCTGATTGCGGGCCGCTTGCAAGACACCGTGATCATGCCCGACCGCCTGTAACCCCACCTTGGATCTGCGCCCGGCCATGTTGTACCGTTTTCAGTCCCACGCCACACCCGACCTGTTGATGTTGGAGCCGGTAGGGCGGCAAGTGCTCAAAATTTGGGGCAAAAACCCCGATACCGCTGGCATCTTATTGGCCTCAGACATGCCGCAAGCGGTGGCGCAATTGCGTGCTGCGGTGGCCGAGGAAGAGGCTCAAGCCCAGCGCCGTCGTCAAGCGTCACACGAGGCCGAAGCCACCGAGGCAACCCCCCACGACACGGACGAAGCCGAAGCGCCATCCGCTTGGGCGGCTCCGTTGCCGCTGCGGGTGCGTGTGGTGCCCTTATTCGAGGTGTTGCAACGCTGCATGGACGAAGGTGCCGATTTGGTGTGGGGGCTGTGATTGCAGCGTTGCACCCCGGCCATTTTTTGAAGGTGTTGTTTCATGCGTCCCCACGCTTTTCCTTTGGCCGTTGCGGTAGCCATCACCTTGGCCGCTTGCGCTGGCCCCGGTGAGGTGCCACCAGCCAGCACCGCACCGGCAGTCCACTCCACTTCCCAGCGTCCGGCACCGCGTGCCACACCGGGCGTGACACCCACCCCGCAAGTGACACTGACCGATGAAATGGTTTGGGTGGTCACGGCAGCGCAGGAACTGGCGCAATTCCGGGCGGTGCAGCCCGAGCGCCTGTTGCAACGTCGTCCCTTGAGCGGCTTGGCCGCTGGCGAGATGGTGCTGGGGATCGATTTCCGCACCACCCCACGTGGCCCCGTGTTGTACGCTTGGTCGAGTGCGGGCCGCCTGTACACGTTGGACACCGCCAGCGCCGTTGCACGTCCAGTGTCGCCCCGCGAAGGCAGTGGTGTGCTGCCCAACGTCCAAGTGTCGCAGGGTGTCGACGTGGATCCGGTGCAAGACCAAGTGCGCGTGGTGGATGCCACGGGCCGCAATTGGCGCATCGACCCCGACTCGGGCACCGTGATCGATGCCGACCCCAACCGTGCCGGACTGCAAACCGATGGCCGATTGGTGTTTGCCCAACGCGATTGGAATGCCGAAGCCACGCCGCAATTGGTGGCCAGCGCGCACAGTTACAACGCTTCACAGCGCATGGGTACCGCCTTTGCCATCGACCGCAGCACCGGCAGTTTGGTCTCGCAAGGTTCGCGCGAAGGGGCGCGGCCCGTGGTCTCGCCCAACTTTGGCCGTTTGTACACGGTCGGGCCGCTGGGGCTGGGGCCGTTGCAAGACGCAGCGTTTGACATTGCGCCCCGCAGCCAAGCGGCATTGGCCGCCATCCGCACCACACCAGAGCCGCGCACGGGGCTGTACCACATCGATTTGGGTACCGGACACGCCCGCTGGGTGGGGTGGGTGGGCGATGGCACCGAGGTGCGTGGTCTGGCCATTGAACCCTGAGGTTCGTGTAAAAGTCTGCGCTGTGTGGGCCATTCCGGGCCGTTGCCCTGTACCATTCTGCCCACCACCATGTCCAGCAAAACCCTGACCTTGTCCCGTTCTTCCGCAGCGCGTGCCGCTGTGCCCCCCAATGCCAGTAGCCGCAGCGCCCGTCCGCAGTCCGCGCCTACGCGTCCGGCGGGTCGGCCCGCGCCAACACCGGTTGCGCCGCCCTTGGCCCCAGTCGCGGCACGCCGCCCACCCGCCCGTTCGCCGTCCGTGCCGTTGGCGCGGCCCCAGGCGGGTGCATCCGGTGGCGCTGTGCGCTTGAACAAGCGCATGGCCGAGTTGGGTTTGTGCTCGCGCCGTGAGGCCGACGACTGGGTCGCCCAAGGTTGGGTGCTGGTCAACGGCCAGCCCGCCCAAATGGGGCAACCTGTCATGGCGGCAGACCGCATCGAGGTGCTGCCCGCCGCCCATGCCCAGCAAGGTGAGCGCGTCACCATTTTGCTGCACAAGCCGGTGGGCTATGTCAGCGGGTTGCCCGAAGATGGCCACGAAAGCGCCGCTGTGCTGGTGCAGGCCCGCCACCGCTGGCCCGAGGACCGCAGCCCGCGCCGCTTCAGTTCTGCACAACACCACGGTTTGGCTCCGGCGGGGCGGCTTGACATCGACTCCACCGGCTTGCTGGTGCTCACGCAAGACGGGCGCGTGGCCAAAACCCTGATTGGTGAACAGTCCGAAGTCGAAAAAGAATATTTGGTGCGGGTGCATTACGCCCCCAATGGCCCCAAAGGCGCAGGCGTGGTGGCGCAAGACGTGCAGGCTGTGTTTCCGGCAGCGGGCCTCCAGCGTTTGCGCCACGGCTTGAGCTTGGATGGTCAAGCCCTCAAACCCGCCAAGGTCGATTGGCAAAACCCCGAACAACTGCGTTTTGTGCTCACCGAAGGCAAAAAACGCCAAATCCGGCGCATGTGCGAGCTGGTGGGCTTGCATGTGGTGGGTCTCAAGCGCATCCGTATCGGTCGTGTGGTGTTGGGCAACTTGCCGGTGGGCCAGTGGCGCTACTTGGGCGAACACGAGCGGTTCTGACCATGAGCGGTTCTTTCTCGCAACTTGACGATCTGCCCGATCACGCGCCACCGCGCACGCAACGCTTCTACCGCGTGCTGCGCGAGCTTCAATTGATTCTGGACCACGCCAGCGTGGGCATTGCCCACATCCGCGACCGCGTGATTCTGCGTTGCAACCAGCGTTTTGCCGACATCTACGGCTTTGACAGCCCGCAGGAGTTGCAAGGCCAATCCAGCGTGGGGCTCTACGTCAGCACCAGTTCCCACAGCGGGTTGGGGCAGCAAGCCTACCCCATGCTGCGCAACGGCCAGCCCTACAAAACCGAACTGCAAATGCGCCGACGCAACGGCGACTGGTTTTGGTGCAGCCTCACGGGCAAGCAGATCGACCCGGACAACGCCGATTTGGGCTCCATCTGGATCGTTGACGACATCGATGCCCACAAAAAAGCCCAGGCCGAGCGCGACCGCCTGATGCTGGAGCAGCAACTGATTGTGGACCACGCGCTGGTGGGCATCGTCTTCTTGCAAAACCGGCGTGTGACACACTGCAACCGCCGTTTTGAAGAACTGTTCGGCTACGGCCCCGGTGAGCTGCTGCACGGTTCCTCGCGCTTGTGGTACGCCACCGATGCCGACTGGCAAGAAGCCGCGCAGCGTTGTTACGAACCCTTTTCGCGCGGGCAAACCTTTGAAGGCGAGATGCTGCTGTGCAAAAAAGACGGCACCCCCTTCTGGTGCCTCGTCATGAGCAAAGCCATCCACAGCTCCGACGTGGCCTTGGGTTCGGTGTGGATCGTGCAAGACATTGACGAGCGTCGCCGCATGCAAGACGAGCTCATCCGCGTCCACCAAGAGCTGGAACAGCAGGTGGCCCAACGCACCCAAGAGCTTAAGCAAACCGTCGAACAGCTGCGCACCGAAATGGCGTACCGCCAGCAAATGGAAGACCAATTGCGCCGCTTGGCCTTTGTCGATACCCTGACGGGCTTGCTCAACCGCCTCTCCCTGAGCGACCACGGTGGCCGTGCTGTGGCCCACGCTGCTGTGTGTGCCCAGCCGCTGGCCGTCATGTGCGTGGACATTGACCACTTTAAGAACATCAACGACTCACTGGGCCATGAAGTGGGCGACCAAATGCTGGCCGCTTTTGCCACCAAGGTGCGCAACCACCTGCCCGCCGATGCCCTGTTTGGCCGCATGAGCGGCGACCGTTTCATCCTCCTGTTCCCGCACGCCGATGCCGCCGCCGCCACCGATTGGGCACACCGCTTGTTGCTGCTGTTTGGCGAAGGTTTGCACGTGGGCGAGCGCGAGTTGATGGCCACCTCATCGATAGGTGTGGCGCTGTACCCCGACCACGGTGAGAACTTCGAACAACTTGCGTCCAAGGCCGACACCGCCCTCAACCAAGCCAAGGCGGCCGGACGGCGCACTTGGCGCTTGTTCAGCGCCACGATGCAAGCCCAGTCCGACCGCACCCTGTTGCTGCACAACGCCTTGCGTCAGGCGCTGGTGCAAGGTCAGTTTGAACTGCACTACCAGCCTCAACTCAACGTGCAGACCGGCGAACTCACCGGGGCCGAAGCCCTGTTGCGCTGGCACCACCCAGAGTTGGGCACCGTCTCGCCCGCCGAATTCATTCCCGTGGCCGAAGACACCGGCCTGATCCTGCCAATTGGCGACTGGGTGTTGCGCACCGCCACCCAACAGCTCAGCCGCTGGCACGCACAGGGCGTGCCGTGTCCACG
>JBLIZX010000083.1:0-2334 GCA_048860285.1 Macromonas sp.
GCACCATACCTGATTCCGTTTCTCGATGTCACCGACAACGTGGCGCTACTGCCGATGCTCGCAGGCGTCGCGAATGGGGAGTCGCGCGCGAAGGCACTGGAACTGCTCACCGCGCTCGATGTGCAACACCGGGCTCGCGCCATGCCCTCGCAACTCTCCGGTGGCGAGCAGCAACGGGTCGCCATTGCGCGAGGTTTGGTCAATCGCCCTCCGGTGATCCTAGCTGATGAGCCCACAGCTCCACTAGACAGTGAGCGCGCCATGGCTGTAATCCGCATCCTCAACGACATGGCCCGCAAGTTCGAGACCGCCATCATCGTCGTCACCCATGACGAAAAGATCATCCCGACCTTCAAGCGCATCTACCACATCCGCGACGGTGTAACCCATGAGGAAGCTGGCGAAGGGCGGGAGTTCGAATGAGAGAACGATTGAATTACAGGAGAATTTCATGACCCACCGCAAACACAGCCACGCATTTGGAACTATCACCCTGACCGTTACGGCCTGCCTGCTTTTATGGGGTTTTCAGTTGCCCGCTTGGGCTGGTGACGCTACCCAGATTGAGCCACTGGCGCTACGCAAGATCATGCAGGAACTCGGGCGCAACATGCAGGCTATTACCGGTGCGATTTCGCAGGAGGAATGGGTTCAGGTCGTTCAGCTCGCCCCAAAAGTTGCTGCACACCCCGAGCCACCGCTTACTGAAAAAATGCGCATCCTTGCTTACCTCGGCGCTGATGCGACCAAGTTCAGAAACTTTGACGCGCAGACTCACGAGGCGGCGCTGGCCATGAAGCTGGCTGCTGCGAGCAGCGACGGCAAGGCGGTGATCCAATCATTCGCCCACGTGCAGGAAAGCTGCTTGGGCTGCCACCAAGCTTTCCGTAAACCTTTCGTGGAGCATTTTTATGGAGCACGCTAAAACATGCCAGCGCCCCATCAGCCTCGAAAGACGGCTTGCGGCAACTTACCTAGTAGCTGGTCTGGTCACCGCCGGTCTGGCCGGTTGCGCCGCCGGCCCTGATTTTCAGCGTCCCACCGCACCCGATGTGGCTCGCTACACTGCAACACCGGTAGCTGATAGAACCGCGTCCGCTCCCACGCAGTTCGGCGAAACACAACGTCTAGTCGAAGGGCTTCCGATCGAAACGCAATGGTGGCAAAGCTTGGGTTCATCCACACTCGACGGACTGATCAACGAAGCTTTCCATGTCAGCCCGACGCTGGCGAGCATCAGCGCCAATTTGCGACAGGCGCAGGAGCTTCTTGCCGCACAGGCGGGCTCGACGCAATATCCACAGGTAGATGTCGCACTGGGATCTCAGCGCCAGCAAATGAGTCCCAGTAGCCAAGGGTTGAGCGGAGACGCACGTCAATTCAGCCTCTACAACGCCAGCGTTGGCGTGCATTACAACCTCGATCTGGCTGGCGGCAACCGGCGCGCACTCGAAGCCTTGGCTGCTCGCGCCGACTACCGTCGCTTCGAACTGAATGCTGCGCGCCTGGCCCTTGCCGGCAACATGGCAACCGCTGCCATTACCCGAGCACGCCTCGCCGCGCAACTAGAAGCCACTACTGCCATTTTGCGCGTGCAGGATGAGCAACTGCGCCTAGCCCATGAACGCGTGCGTATCGGTCAGGCCTCACCTGATGAAGCGTTGAGCCTACAAGCTCAGGCGGAGCAAACGCGGGCAGAACTGCCTGCGCTGCGTAAACAACTGCAACAAACCGAACATCTACTGGCGGTGCTAGCCGGTCGTGCCCCAGGCACGGGTGGCATCCCGGCCTTCACTCTGGCCGATTTCACTCTGCCCGTCGAGATGCCGCTCGTCGTGCCCTCAGAACTGGTGCGCCGCCGACCGGATATCCAGGCGTCAGAGGCGCTGTTGCATGCGGCCAATGCAGACTATGGTGTGGCTGTCGCCAAGCTCTACCCACAGATCAACCTGAGCGCCAACCTTGGCTCTCAAGCGCTGACCACCGGTGCCCTGTTCGGTGGTGGCTCGGCAGTGTGGGGCCTGGTTGCGCAGCTCACCCAGCCTCTTTTTAATCCAGGGCTACCCGCTGAAAAAAGAGCGGCGCTCGCCGCTTTTGATGCCGCCGCAGCCAATTACCAGAGCGTCGTATTGGAGTCTTTGCGTAACGTCGCCGACACCCTGCGCGCGGTGGAAAGCGATGCACAAACTTTGACTGCCCTCGCTGCCGCTGATATGGCTGCACAGGCCTCCTTGCAGTCGGTCGAGCGGCAATACCGGCTGGGCGCGGCCAGCTACCTGCAACTGCTCATCGCGCAGCAACAGGCACAGTCAATCCGGATCAATATGGTTGCGG
>JBLIZX010000084.1:0-38565 GCA_048860285.1 Macromonas sp.
AGGTGAAATTGACATCGCGCAAAATGTCGAGCGTGCCTGTGGCATCGCGCACCGACTTGCACACCCGCTGCACCGCCAGAATGGCATGGGACATAAAAGGAGAGGATTTTGAAGTTGAACCGACGACACTGTACCGCGCTCATCGCTGGCTTGTGGCTGCTGGGGTCTTGTGGCACACCGCTGGCGCAAACGCAAACCCGCGTGGCCGACACCAACGCGCCCACCCTGCTGGTGCTGGGCGATTCGCTCAGTGCCGAATACGGCTTGCGGCGTGGCAGTGGCTGGGTGGCGTTGCTGGAACATAAGCTGGCGACGGAAAAGTCACCCGTGCAAGTGGTCAACGCCAGCGTCAGCGGCGACACCACCTCGGGGGGTCGCTCACGGCTACCGGGTCTGCTGCAACAACACCGCCCCACCGTGGTGGTGATCGAACTGGGCAGCAACGATGCCTTGCGTGGCCTGTCGCTGGACTTGACCCGCAACAACCTGAGCGCGATGGCACAACAAGCCCGCGCCAGCGGGGCCAAAGTGCTGCTGTTGGGCATGCAGATGCCACCCAACTACGGCGCGCGCTACGGCAAAGATTTTGCGCAACTGTTCGCGGATGTGGCCAAAGCTGAACACACCGCGCTGGTGCCGTTTTTCCTCAAGGGCGTGGCCGATGGCCCCGTGCTGCTGGCTTTGTTCCAGTCGGACCGTATCCACCCCAACGAAAAAGCGCAGCCGATCATGCTGGACAATGTGTGGCCCGCGCTGCGACCGCTGCTGCCCCGCTCAGGCCGCTGAAAGCACCGCCAATGCCTGCTTCAGATCGGCTTGCAAATCGGTCACCGCTTCCAACCCCACCGCAAAACGCACGGGGCCGTGGGCGTGGGGCCAGTCGCGGCCACGCATGTCGGCACGGTCGTAGGGCATGCACAGGCTCATCGGGCCCGCCCAGCTGTAACCCAGACGGAACAGGCGCAAACTGTCGCAGAAAGCGTCAATGCGTTCAGCCGGAATGGCATCGTCAAACACCACGGTGAACAGGCAAGCCGCTCCTTGAGCATCGCGCAGCCAAGTGGCGTGACCGGGTGTACCGGAAAGTGCCGGGTGCAGCACGCACGCCACACCGGGCTGTGCCTGCATCCACTGCGCCAGTTGGCGCGTACTGGCATCTTGGGCACGGTAACGCAATTGCAACGACGGCAAGCCACGCAACACCAGTTCCGCATCGTTGCCCGACACGCCCAAGCCCAGCCGCATGTGGGTCATCAACAGCGCGTGGTGCAAACGTTCGTCGCGCGTGACCACCGAACCCATCAACACGTCGGCACCGCCGCTGGGGTATTTGGTCAAGGCCTGCATCACCACATCGGCACCCAGGTCAAAACCGCAGAAGGCCACCCCGGCCCCCCAAGTGTTGTCCAACACCGTTACCGTGGGGCGGCGCTGGGCTTCGGTAGAGGCACAACGGGCGTTGTGGGCTTGCACCTGCGCCACCAGCGCGGGTACATCGGGGAATTCTAGGGTGATGGAGCCAGCCGCCTCCAACCACACCAACCGGGTCTGCGGTGTGAGTTGCGTGGCCAGATCGTCCGGGCGCATCGGATCGTACGTCCGGTGGCGTATGCCCCAATGCGCCAGTTCCACCGCCGCAAAAGCCAAGTTGGGGCCGTAGGCGTTGTACGGGATCAACACCTCATCACCCGCACGCAAAAAGGCCATATCAACCAGCGCAACCGCAGCCAACCCGCTGGGGGCCAGCACGCAATGGTGCCCACCCTCCAGCGTGGCAATGCGCTCTTCCAGCGTAAAGGTGGTGGGCGTGCCGTGCAAGCCGTAGGTATAGGCCGATTTGTCTTGCCAGCGGCGCTGGCGCACCGCCGCCACGTTCGGGAACAACACCGTGGAGGCCTTGAACACCCCCACCGGCACCGCGTCAAACTCTGCCGGGGCGCGGTACGGGTGATGCACCAACTGGGTCGGCAGGGCGGTTTCGGTCGTCACACGCGGCTCCTTTCAGTGGCTGGCCCCGGCAACGCGCTTTACGCGGCGTAGGGGTGGTGCAGCAGGATCGTGTGATCGCGGTCGGGGCTGGTCGAGACCACGTGGATCGGCACGCCAGTGGCTTCTGCGATGCGCTTGAGGTAGGCTTGCGCGTTGGCAGGCAGGTTCTCGTAACGGGTCACGCCCACCGACGATTCGCTCCAACCGGGCAGGGTTTCGTAGATTGGCTCGCAGCGGGCGATTTCATCGGCCCCCATCGGCAGGATGTCGATGGTTTCGCCATCCAGCTTGTAACCCACGCACAACTTGAGCTCGCTCAAGCCGTCCAGCACGTCCAGCTTGGTGATGCACAGGCCGCTCAGGCCATTGACCTGGGCCGAACGCTTGAGCAAGGCAGCATCGAACCAACCACAGCGGCGCGAGCGACCGGTGGTCACGCCTTTTTCTGCGCCCACAGTGCTCATGTGGTAACCCGGCGTACCTTCCTTTTCCCAGTCCAGCTCGGTCGGGAACGGGCCACCGCCCACGCGGGTGCAGTAAGCCTTGGTGATGCCCAACACATAGTGCAACAGACCGGGGCCCACACCTGCCCCCGCAGCGGCGTTGCCCGCCACGCAGTTGCTGGAGGTCACGAACGGGTAGGTGCCGTGGTCGATGTCGAGCAGCGTGCCTTGTGCGCCTTCAAACAACAGGTTGACACCCGCCTTGTGGGCCTCGTTCAACTCACGCGACACGTCGGCCACCATCGGCAGCAACTCCACCGCCTGCTGCATCGCTTGGTCGTACACCGCATCAAACTGAACTTCGCCATTGCTGATGAACGGTGCCAGTGCCGCGTCCCAAGCCATATCGCGCGAACCCAGGTAGGTGGTCAACACATGGTTGTGCAGCGCCAGCAGCTCACGCAGCTTGTTGGCAAAACGTTCCGGGTATTTCAAATCCTGCACGCGCAACGCACGGCGGGCAATCTTGTCTTCGTAAGACGGGCCAATGCCACGGCCCGTGGTACCGATTTTTTCGGTACCAGCTTTGGCTTTGGCGGCTTCGCGGGCAATGTCGATGGCAGCGTGGAACGGCAGGATCAGCGGGCAGCCTTCGCTGACACACAAGCGCGAGCGCACTTCCACCCCGGCTTTTTCCAGCCCAGCGATTTCTTCGAGCAACTTGGTCACCGACAACACCACGCCGTTGCCGATGTAGCATTTCACGCCCGCGCGCATGATGCCGCTCGGAATCAAGTGCAGCGCGGTTTTCACGCCGTTGATGACCAAGGTATGGCCCGCGTTGTGGCCACCTTGAAAGCGCACCACGCCGCGCGCGGTTTCGGTCAGCCAATCGACCAGCTTGCCCTTGCCTTCGTCACCCCATTGGGTGCCCACGACCACGACGTTGCGCCCAGGTTGGGCGGTGAAAGTGTTTTCGCTCATGTTGTACCGTTCGCTCTCAGCTGTGTTATCGGTTGTTCGGGGAAAGGGGTTGCACCACCCAACTGCCTTCGTGCTGCACCAGCACGCGGTCGCAGGCGGATTCTTGGGCCAGATCGGACTGGCACGGCAATGCGGTTACCACGGTGTGGCCTTGGGAACGCAAGTCGGCCACGGCGGTGCGCAAGGCCACGTCGTCGCCCCAAGGGGCCAAAATGGCACTGACAGCGGCGGGCGCTGGCACCACAGCGGCCAGATCTTTGAGATCGAGGCTGAAGCCCACTGCCGGGCGTTTGCGGCCAAACACGCCGCCCACTTCGTCGTAACGGCCACCACGCACCAACTCGGTGTGGCTGGCGGCGGCGCTGGCTCCACCAAACAGCGAAAAACGCACGCCCGTGTAGTAGGTGTAACCACGCAGGTCGGCCAAATCAAACGACACTTGAGCACCTTGCACACGCTCGGCCAACCAGCGCAGGCTGCTCAGGGCTGCATCGCGCAACGGGCTGGGACGCAGACAACGCGCCGCTTCGTCCAGCACCGAGACATCACCGTACAACGACGGCAACGCTTGCAAACTGGCTTGCACATCGGCGGGCAAATCACGCGCGAGTTGCTTAAGTTCGGCGCAGTCCTTGATAGCCAATGCGGCGTGGATGCGTGCCACTTGTGCGGGGGAGACCTCCAAATGCGCCAGCACGGAATCGATCAGCCGCACATCGGCCATGTCCAGCACCACATGCGGCAACCCAGCCGCACGCAGGCTGGCTTGCGCCAGTTCGATGGTTTCCAAGTCGGCTTCCAAACCACTGTGGCCGTACAGTTCAGCACCAAATTGCAGCGGTTCACGGGTGGCCAAGGGCCGCTCGGCTTGCGTGTGCAACACCGGGCCGCAATAGCACAGACGCGTCACACCTTCGCGGTTGAGCAAATGCGCGTCAATGCGTGCCACCTGCGGCGTGGTGTCGGCACGCAGGCCCAAGGTGCGGCCCGAGAGCTGATCGACCAGCTTGAAGGTTTGCAACCCCAAAGCCTCGCCGGTACCTGTGAGCAACGACTCCAAGTGCTCCAGCAACGGCGGCACCACCAGTTCGTAGCCGTAGCCACGCGCAGTATCGAGCAGGGCACGGCGCAGGCCCTCGATGTGCCGGGCCTCGGAAGGCAGTACATCGGCGATTTGATCCGGCAAAACCCAGGCAGACATGTATATAAGTGGGGGGCTGTTAAAAACGTGATTTTACCGGGTGTGGACGGCGCACTCAGCGCGCGCCCGCGCCGTTACCGCGCATGGCTTTGAAGAATTCCGACGACGGGTCCATCACGACCACATCGCCCTTGCTGGCAAAGCTGCTGCGGTAAGCCTCCAAACTGCGGTAAAACTGCGCAAACGCCGGGTCACGCCCAAACGATTCGGCGTACAGGCGCGCAGCGGTGGCATCGCCCTCGCCTTTGATCTTCTGGGCTTCGCGGAACGCCTCGGCCACAATCACCTCGCGTTGGCGGTCGGCATCGGCGCGGATTTTTTCGCCTTCGGCCAAGCCGGTGGAGCGCAGTTCGTTGGCCACGCGTTTGCGCTCAGCCTCCATGCGGTCGTACACCGATTTGGTGATGGTTTCTGCGTAGTCGATGCGTGTGATACGCACATCCACCACGTCAATGCCCCAAGGCTTCTCAGCACCGCGCACCGCCGCCAGCACGCCACGCTTGACATCGGCCATCAACTCTTCGCGTTGTGCCGACAACAATTCTTTGACGGTGCGCTTGTTCACTTCCTGCTGGAACGAGTTGCGCACCACCCGGTTGAGCTGCACGGCCCCGGCACGCTCGTCCATACCCACATTGCGGATGTAGGCCGATGGCTCGGCAATGCGCCAGCGCACGTACCAGTCGATCACCACACGTTGCTTCTCTGCGGTCAATGTAGGTTCGGTGTCGGTGCTGTCCAGCGTCAGCAAACGCTTGTCGATGTACGACACGTTTTGCAACGGCGGAGGCAGCTTGAAATGCAACCCTGGCTCGGTAATCACATCCTTGATTTGCCCCAGTGCGTACACCACACCGTATTGGCGCTGATCCACCACAAACAAGGTGGAACTGCTCAAGCCCAGCAGCACCAGCAACGAAGAAACCCAAAAACCAATTTTGTTCATATCGATGTTGTCCTGGCTACAACTCAGCGGGTATCGCGCTCACGGCCACGCGCAGCATCGCGCGAGCGGGGATCGCTGGCGGGCGGGGCCGCACCATTGTTGGCCGGTGCGGCATTGGTGGCGGGCGGTGTGGCAGCGGCGGGGGCAACCGCCCCCGCAGTGGCCGTTTGCTGCATGATTTTGTCCAACGGCAAGTACAGCAGATTGGAATTTTGTTTGCTGTCCACCAACACTTTGGTCACGTTGCTGTACACGTGTTGCATGGTTTCCAAGTACAACCGATCGCGCGTGACTTGGGGTGCCTTGGCGTGTTCGGCCTGAATCAAGCGAAAGCGTTCGGCATCGCCCTCGGCCTGCGCCGTGATGCGCGCCTTGTAGCCTTCGGCTTCTTCCATCAGGCGCGACGCGGTACCTTTGGCACGCGGCACCACCTCGTTGGCGTAGGCTTCGGCCTCGTTCTTGGCCCGCTCGCGCTCTTGGCCCGCTTTCAACACGTCGTCAAATGCGGCCTGCACCTGTTCCGGTGGCCGTACCCCACCTTGTTGCAGGTTGATCCCCACCACCTCAATGCCCACTTGGTAGCGGTCTAGGATGGTTTGCATCAGCGCGCGCACACGCGGGCCAATCTGGTCGCGCTCTTCGGCCAAAGCCGCGTCCATCTTCATCTTGCCCACCACCTCACGCACCGCCGTTTCGGCGGCTTTGAGCACCGAAGCGTCCGGGTCACGGCTGCTGAACAAATAGGCGCGTGCGTCGTTCAAGCGGTATTGCACCGCAAATTTGATCTCGACAATGTTCTCGTCTTCGGTCAACATGGCCGACTCGCGCAAGCCTGTGGCGGTGACGATGCTGTCGCGCCCCACATCCACCGAGCGGATTTGCGTCACAAACACCGACTCGTGGCGCTGCACAGGGTACGGCATCCGCCAGTTGAAACCGGCCCCCACCGTGCTGTGGTACTTGCCAAACTGTGTGATCACGGCCTGCTGACCTTCTTGCACGATAAAAAAGCCCGAACCCAGCCACACCAGCGCGGCGGCACCAGCAATTAGGCCCACGCCAATGCCCGTGCTCTTGGGACTGGGCTTAAAGCCACCACCGCCCGATGGGCCATTGCCCGACCCGCGTGGCGCACCCGGTCGGCCACCACCGCCGTTGCTGCCACCAAACAAGTCGCCCAACTTGCGGTTGAAGTCGCGCCACAACTCATCCAAGTCCGGTGGCCCATCACCTGAAGACGACGGGCGAGGCCGCTGTGGCGGTTCGGTGGGGCGCGGCTCATCGGCGCGAGGGGGACGTTCAGCGTTGGGGCGGGAACCTTCGTCGTCTCGGCCCCAGCGCGGGTCGTTGAGGTTGAACATGCCCCGCAATCGACTCCAGGACAACGGGCGCAGTTGAAACGAATGCAGGTTCATGGGTCAAGGCACAAGAAAAATAAATGGAACGGTCAAAAACGGTCAGGGCGTGGAGTTGGGCGGCTCAAGCGACGGCACCGCTTGCGCTGGCAAGGGCTGCAAACGCTGTGCGAGCAAGCTGCGCAAAGCGTCCAAGTTCAACCCCGTGCGGGCACTCAAAAACACCCGAGGCACGGCCACACCATCCAGCTCCATGATGTCGGTGACGTGCAGCGGTTGGTGCTCAGGGGCCACCGCATCCAGCTTGTTGAACACCACAATTTGCGGCACATCATCGGCCCCAATTTCGCGCAACACGCGCTGCACTTCCTGAATTTGCTCGGGGTGGCCGGGGTTGGCGGCATCGACCACATGCAACAACAAGTCCGCATCGCGCGCTTCTTGCAGCGTGGCGGCAAAGGCATCGACCAAGGTATGCGGCAAGTCGCGGATGAAACCCACCGTATCGGAGAGCGACACGCTGCGTCCGACCTCGCCCAAATACATCTGGCGTGTGGTGGTGTCCAAGGTGGCAAACAGTTGATCGGCGGCGTAGCTGCGGGCCTTGACCAGCGCGTTGAACAACGAGGACTTGCCCGCGTTGGTGTAGCCTACCAACGACACGGTAAACGCGTCGCGCCGCTCGCGCTGGCGGCGTTGCGTGGCACGCTGGCGTTTGACTTTTTCCAGCCGTTCTTTGGTGCGCTTGATGGCATCGCCAATCATGCGGCGATCCAACTCAATCTGGGTTTCGCCGGGGCCACCGCGCATGCCAATGCCACCGCTTTGGCGCTCCAAGTGCGACCAACGCCGCACCAAGCGGGTGGAAAGGTATTGCAGCCGCGCCAGTTCCACTTGCAGTTTGCCTTCGTGGCTGCGGGCGCGCTGGGCAAAAATCTCAAGAATCAGCAGGATGCGGTCGTTGACCGGCATGCCCATGTGGCGCTCCAAATTGCGCTGCTGGGCTGGGCTGAGGGCTTGGTCAAACAAAATTTCGACTGCGCCGTGACCGTGGGCCAACGCTTGGATTTCATCGGCTTTGCCAGAACCCACAAACAACGCCGGATCGGGCGCACGGCGCTTGCACGTGATACGGTCCAGCACACGGTAGCCTGCGGTGGTGGCCAGTTGTGCCAACTCATCGAGTTCGGCATCAAAATGGGGCAGCCCCAAATCCACCCCCACCAGCACCACACCGGGTAACTGGGAGGAAGACTGCACGGAAGAAGAAGAGAAAGTAGAAGTGCTCAATGTCAAGGGGCGGGGCCCGGCGCGGTACAAGTACCACGGTCGGCCCCACCAAAAACGTCACTCAGCTTCGGGGGCCGAAGCGTTGCTGAACTGCACCGGACGACCCGGCACGATGGTGGAAATGGCGTGCTTGTACACCATTTGGGTCACAGTGTTGCGCAGCAGCACCACGTACTGGTCGAACGATTCGATCTGGCCTTGCAGCTTGATCCCATTCACCAGGTAAATGGACACCGGCACGTGTTCGCGACGGAGTTGGTTCAGGAAAGGGTCTTGCAAAAGTTGGCCTTTGTTGTTGCTCACGATATGCTCCGTGTTCAGAGGAAGTTGAGGGAGGTTGACCATACCACAGCACGCCCACGGCGGACGTGGCTGTGGCAACAAACCTATTGGTCGTAAGGGTTGTGCGAAGTTTTGAATTCAATGCGCAAGGGTGTGCCCACCAGATCGAACGCTTTGCGGAAACGTCCTTCCAAAAAGCGTTTGTAAGCATCGCCCACGTGCTCGAGCGAGTTGCCGTGGATCACAATCACAGGCGGATTCATGCCCCCTTGGTGGGCATAGCGCATTTTGGGGCGGAACATACCGCTGCGTTTGGGGGCTTGCAGATCCACCGACTCTTGCAACAAGCGGGTGAGCACCGGCGTAGGCATTTTGCAAGTGGCCGAAGCGTAAGCTTTGCCAATCGACTTCCACAGCGGGGCAATGCCTTGGCGCTTTTTGGCCGAAATTGGGTGCAACGGCGCAAACTTCAAAAAGCCCAACCGGCTTTCAATCGAACGCTCCAGCGTTTCGCGCTGGTAACTGTCGATGGCATCCCATTTGTTGATGGCCAGCACCACGGCACGGCCACTTTCCAAAATGAAACCTGCAATGTGCGCATCTTGGTCGGTCACGCCTTCGGTCGCATCGATCAGCAACAACACCACGTGCGCATTTTCAATCGCTTGCAGCGTCTTGACGACCGAGAATTTCTCGATAGCCTCGAACACGCGGCCTTTGCGGCGCAACCCAGCGGTGTCGATCAACTCAAACTTCTGGCCGTCGCGCTCGAATGGCACCGAAATGGCATCGCGTGTGGTGCCAGGCATGTCGAACGCCACCAAGCGTTCCTCGCCCAACCAAGCGTTGATGAGGGTGGATTTTCCCACGTTGGGCCGTCCGGCCACCGCCAACCGGATCGGTTTATCGGCCTCCGGGGTATCGTTTGTGGCACTGTCGTCGGGCCACACCAGTTGGTCCAACGCGGTCTCAATCATGGAACGGATGCCCTGCCCATGCGCCGCCGACACCGGCAACACCTCGCCCAGCCCCAGCTCGTAAAATTCCACCAACTGGCCACCCGCCTTGAGGCCTTCGGCCTTGTTGGCCACCAACAGGCAAGGTTTGTTGAGCTTGCGCAGGTAGTTGGCAATGTCGTGGTCTTGTGCGCTCAAACCATCACGGGCATCGAGCACAAAAATCACCACATCGGATTCGGCCACCGCTTGTTGGGTTTGCTTGGCCATTTCGCGGTAGATGCCGCTGCTGGCATCGGGCTCAAAACCGCCGGTATCAATGACGATGAATTCGCGTTTGCCCAAACGGGCGTTGCCGTAGTGGCGGTCGCGCGTGAGGCCAGCAAAATCGGCCACAATCGCGTCGCGCGTGTGCGTGAGACGGTTGTAGAGGGTAGATTTGCCCACATTGGGCCGCCCGACAAGGGCTATTACAGGTTTCATTCAGGGCGCCAGGCGTACACGCCGCCATTGCGGGTCACCGCCACCAGTGTGTTGTCCACCAGCAAGGGCGCGGACACCAACGGTGACCCATCGGTTGATAATCGGTTCAAAAGGGTGCCATCCTCGCGCGAGAGGAAGTGCAAGTGCCCGGTGGCATCGCCCCACACAATCGAGCGGCCAGCCGCCAGTGGCGCGGTCAAGCCACGGTGCAACAGCAAGTCGCTGGCCCAAGCGACCTCGCCGCTTTGGCGTTGCCACGCTTGCACACGGCCATTGCTTTCGGCACCGTACACGTGGTTGTCGTCGGCATCGACCCCAACGGCACCGTTGGCGGATTTGGTCCATTGCAGGTTGCCACGTGCCGCATCCACACAGCCCAAAGCCGACTGGAAGGCACGCACACAGACTTGGTCGTCGTTGCGGCCCACATGGGCCACCAGATCGACCAAGCGTTCAATTTCGTTCACGCCCCGTGGACTGGCCACGGGCACTTCCCAACGTGGGCTGCCGGTGTTGGGGTTGAAACCCACCAAACGGCCGCCAATGCCAGCGACCAAGGTGTCCCCCACCGCTGTCAACACCCCCGCTTGCTGCAACACCAGTTGGTCGGTGTTGCGGGCGGGTTGGTGCCACAGTTGAGCGCCAGTGTCGGCATCGAACGCGGTCAGGCTGCGCTCACCGCTGAGCACGAACACGCGTTTGCCCGCCACCAGTGGTGGAGTAAACGTGCGGGCGTTGAGCCGGGCACGCCAGCGTTCACGGCCTTCCACCAGCACCACCAAATCGTTGTGGCGCGTCACAACCGCCACCGATGCGCCATCGGTGCCCACGCCCGCGGACAAGGGTTGCCCCAGCTCGTGCCGCCAAACACTGCGCCCGGTTTCACCATCGAGCGCGCTGACGCTGCCTTCGGCACTGGCGACGTACAACTGGCCTCCATGCGCCACTGGCAACAACAAAGCGTGGGTGGGCGGCACCTGCACTTTCCACACTTGGGTGGCAGGCACTTGTTGGGTAAACGGCACCAGAGGCGCAGGCTGCAACGTTTTGGGCGAAGACGAACACGCGGCCAACACCGCCGCCAGCAACACCGCACCGGTAAGACGGATCGGATTCATCACGGTTGGATCTCGGTTGTGGACGCAGGTTCCGCAGCGGGGTTGATGCCCAGCGCATTCAATTTGGCCTCCACCAAACGGCGGTAATCGGGTTGTTGGGCCAAGGCGGTGTAAGCGTTTTGGTAAGCCGCCCGGGCACCAGCATGGTCACCCTGGGCCAACAACGCATCGCCACGCCGGTCGGCGACCAAACCTTTGAAAGAAGCAGGCCATTCGGCTTCCAGCCACTTCAACGCTTGTTCGGGCGCTTTTGCGTCCAGCTCCAAACCTGCCAACCGCAAACGGGCCACCGCGACCGTGGCGGGATCGGCAGCGCGCTCCACCACAAAACGCAAAGCCGCCCGGGCTTCGTCGGGCTTGCCCGCTGCGTACAGAGCTTTGGCGGCCAACAGGCCGCCTTGAGCGGCTTGTGCGCTGCGGGCAGCACTGTCTTGCAAATCCGCCCAGACGCGTTGCACCCGCTCAGGTTGCTGTGCCTGCACCGCACGGTCGAGCTCGTCGTACAACGCAGCGGCGGCCACGGCGGTTTTGCGCTGCCAATATTGCCAGCCATTCCAAGCCGCAAAACCACCCAACACCAAGATCAACAACCACGTGATGGCGTTGCCGTATTTGGCCCAGAGGTGTTTGAGCTGGTCGAGCTGCTCCTGCTCTTCAAGATCGAGGTGTTGGGCCATGCGGCGCGTGAGGTCGGTACGTTGTCAAGAAAATGTGGCCAGATTGTAGGCGGCTCGCCGCGTTCAACCCGGCAGCAGCATGGTAGCCCAAGTGGGGACGCTGTCCAGCGGTTGCAAGGTCTGCGCCTGCAAAGTCACGCCATCGGCACGCAAGGGCTTGACTGCCACCTGACCGGCGGCCACCTCGCTGTCGCCAAAAATAAGTGCGTAACGGGCACCGCTGGCATCGGCCTTCTTGAACTGTGATTTCATGCTGCCATAGCCTTCCGCGCCCGCCGCGTGCATCTGCACCTGCACCCCAGCCTGACGCAAGGCGCGCAGCGTTTGCAACACTTGCGGCAAAGCATCGGCTTGCGGGATGATGGCGTATGCATCGGGCACTGGTGCAGCGGGCAACAGGTTTTGTGCTTTGAGCAGCTCCAGAATACGCTCCACCCCCAACGCCCAACCCACCGCCGGGGCGGCCTTGCCACCAATTTGGGCGATGAGGCCATCGTAGCGGCCACCGGCACACACCGTACCTTGCGCACCCAACGAGGTGGTAACGAACTCAAACACGCTCAGGTTGTAGTAGTCCATGCCACGCACCAGACGCGGGTTGACCCGGTACGCAATCCCTTGCGCGTCCAGCAAAGCCCGCAAGCGGTTGAAATGCGCCAACGACTCCTCGCCCAAGTAGTCCATCAACTTGGGCGCGGCCTCGACCAGTGCCTGCATGGCGGGGTTTTTGGTGTCCAGAATGCGCAGCGGGTTGCTGTACAGGCGACGTTTGGCATCTTCGTCCAACTGATCCTGGTGCTGTTCCAAGTAGGCAATCAGTGCCTGACGGTGCTGGTTGCGCTCGGCGATTTGGCCCAGACTGTTGATTTCCAGCGTCACATCGGTCAAACCCAGTTCGGCCCACAAGTCACACGCCATGGCAATTTGTTCAGCGTCTACGTCAGGCCCGGCAAAGCCCAAGGCCTCCACACCGATTTGGTGGAACTGGCGGTAGCGCCCCCGCTGCGGACGCTCGTGGCGGAACATCGGCCCAAAGTAGTACAAACGCTTGGGGCCGTCGTACAGCATGTTGTGTTCCACCACCGCACGCACCACGCCAGCGGTGGCTTCGGGGCGCAGCGTGAGCTGCTCGCCGTTGAGGCGGTCTTCAAAGGAGTACATCTCCTTTTCCACAATGTCCGTCACCTCACCCAGACCACGCACAAACAAGCCGGTGGGCTCCACGATGGGGGTGCGGATGTTGCGGTAGGCATAGCGGGCCATCAAGGCGCGCACCTTGGCTTCCAGCCATTCCCAATGCGCCGATTCGGGCGCTGCAATGTCGTTCATGCCTTTGACGGCGCTGAGTTTTTCTGCCATAGCGTTGTTCTTGTTGGTGTCAGAGAAGTACCTGACCGCTCAGGCGGTGGCACCAAATTTTTGCTGGATGTAGCGTTCCACAATCTGCTGGAATTCTTGCGCGATGCCTTCGCCGCGCAGCGTCAGGGCTTTTTCGCCGTCGATGAACACCGGCGCAGCCGGGGCCTCGCCGGTGCCGGGCAGGCTGATGCCAATGTCGGCGTGCTTGCTCTCACCGGGCCCGTTGACGATACAGCCCATGACGGCCACCTTGAGGTTTTCCACGCCGGGGTAACGCTCGCGCCACTGCGGCATGGAAGCGCGCAGGTAATCATCGATTTGCTTGGCCAACTCTTGGAACGTGGTGCTGGTGGTGCGACCACAACCGGGGCACGCGGTCACACTGGGCACAAAACTGCGCTGGCCCAAAGCCTGCAAAATCTCCATCGCCACCACCACCTCTTGCGTGCGGGCCTCGCCCGGCTGGGGCGTGAGCGAGACGCGGATGGTGTCTCCTATGCCCTGCTGCAACAGCACGGCCAATGCGGCGGTGGAAGCCACCGTGCCCTTGGTGCCCATGCCGGCCTCGGTCAAACCGAGATGCAGCGGGTAGTCGCAACGCTCGTGCAACTGCTGGTACACAGCAATCAAGTCCTGCACGCCGCTGACCTTGCACGACAGCATGATGTTTTCGGGTGCCAAGCCCAGCTCCTGCGCACGTTGCGCCGAACCCAGCGCCGAGGCCATCAGTGCCTCGTACATCACCTGCTTGCCATCCCACGGCGCGGCGCGGCGGGCGTTGTCGTCCATCATCTGCGCCAGCAGTTCTTGGTCCAGGCTGCCCCAGTTCACACCAATGCGGATGGCCTTGTTCCAACGCACAGCGGTCTCGACCATCTGGCCAAACTGGCGGTCTTTCTTGTCGCCCTTGCCCACGTTGCCGGGGTTGATGCGGTACTTGGACAGGGCTTGCGCCATGTCGGGGTACTGCGTCAGCAACGTGTGGCCGTTGTAATGAAAGTCCCCGATCAGCGGCACGTGGATACCCATGCGGTCCAGTTGCTCGCGGATGTGGGGCACGGCACGTGCGGCCTCGTCGTTGTTGACGGTGATGCGCACCAACTCCGAACCCGCCAGTGCCAGTTCCTTGACCTGAATGGCGGTACCAATGACATCGGCGGTGTCGGTGTTGGTCATGGATTGCACCCGCACCGGGGCATTGCCGCCAACGGTGACGTGGTGATCACCCCAAGACACCACCCCTTGGCGGCTTTTGCGCACAGACAAAACAGACATGTTGGCCCCTTGGATCATTGAACCGAGAAACGCGCCACGTTGTTGCGCTTGTGCGGTGTAATGTCAAACGCCTGACCCCGCACCTGCACCTCAATGGCATCGGCACGGCCCACCACCACGCCAAATGGCCCTCCGGCGCTAAACGATACGGTTTCACCGGCCTGCAAGGTACGCTGCAACAAGGTACGGCCATTGCCTCCGGTGATTTCGATCCAAGTCGTCTTGCGCGCCTGCAACTGCAACACCTCGGCACCGCTGGGGGCAACCGCTGCGCTGGACGCGCCCGGCAGGGTGCCAGCAACAGGAGGCACCACAGCAGATGCAGTCACAGCGGGCACGACGACAGGGGCTGGCGACGGCACAGCCACAGGAGGCGCTGTAGCGGCTTCTGGCTCACGGCCTTGGTTCAGGGCGGGCACCACCTCCACTGTGGTGTGGGGGGTGTCTGGCGTGGCCACTTCCGTGGTGGTGCCACTGTGGGGTTGGCTGGCAGGTAGCCACCACCACAAAGCCGCCGCGACCGCTACAGCGGCCAACGCAAACACCGGTGCGCCGATGGACAACCCGTTGCGACCAGAACCATGAATGCGCAAGCCCCGGTTCGTGTCCAACGGTGTGCCCAAGGTTTGACGATCCAACGCCGTGCTGGCAGCCGCCACCGCAGTGGCCGGAAAACCCGCCAACACCGGAACTGGATCGATGTTGAACTGGCGACAAATGGTTTTGGCCAACGCACGCGCGAAAGTCAAATCCGGCAACGCCTCAAAACGGCCTGCTTCCAGCTCAGCGAGCTTGTGCGGCAACACTTTCACCCGTGCAGCCAATGTTTCCAACGACATCCCCGCTTGCTCACGGGCCTGTTTCAGCAGCGCACCAGCCGCTGCCGCATCGGCAGCACCAGCGGGAGGAGCGTCGGGGGTAGCAACCACGGCGGTGGTGGCATTCACCACATCAGTCATAAAAAGATCCTTGTTCGTAGGCCTGCCGTTCGCGGGAGTCGGGAAAGCGGCGGCGCAATTGTTCGCCCAGTTGACGCACAGCTTCGGCGTTGCCCAAGCGTTGTTCCACCCGCATCCCCAACCACAGCGACTCGGCGTTGGCCAGCTCCGAATTGTTCAAACGCCGAACGTAAAAACGTGCCCGCTCCAGCTCGCCCCGGCGCAGCAACAACGCGGCCAGGTTGTAGGTGGTGATGGGATTGGCCGCATCCAACTCAAAAGAACGGGTTAAGCTGCGCTCGGCTTCGGCCAACTGGCCTGCACGGGCTTGACACACGCCCTGCGCCATCCAAGTGCGGGCCGCTGCCGCGTACTGTGGCACCTGCAAAGCGCGCTCAAAGTGGCGCTGCGCCTCGGGGTAACGTGCTTGCTGACAATGCAACCAACCTAGGTTGTGCAACACGTCTGCGTCTTGCGGGGCCAAACGCAAGGCTTGCTCAAAACTGGTTTGCGCCAACGCGGGCTGGTTCAGGCGCAGGTAAATCAAACCACGCAGGTTGTGGGCCGCCGCGTAACTGGGTTCGGCGGTCAACGCTTGCTTGACTTCGTCCAAGGCCACCGTGGTTTGGTTTTGCTCTAGGTAGCCTGCGGCCAGCTCCAAGCGGATGCGGGCACGCTTGAGCGACTCGGGCTCGTCGGATTCGGTCATCAAATCGGTGCTGGCCGACGGTGCAGCGGGGGCAGGCAGCGGCGCAGCACCCGGCTGGGCACAGCCGTACAGACCAGCAGCACCCAACACCACCACCGTGGCCCACCAACGCCAACCCGCCTGCATCATGCAGACTCCTGCGCCGCAGAGGTGTCAGCACCATCACTGTGGGAGGTACGCGGCACCCAGCGCACAGGCTGTTCACCACGGCGCTGTGCCAAACGTTGCGCAGCGTTGGTGCGGTCCAACACATCACCGGCCAACTGGCCGCAAGCGGCATCGATGTCGTCACCGCGTGTTTTGCGCACGGTGGTCACAATGCCCGCGCTGTTGAGGCGTTCGGCAAAGGCCTTGACCACCGCCTTGGGCGAGCATTTAAGGCCAGAATCTGGGAATGGGTTGAACGGAATCAGATTGAACTTGCACGGCACGCCACGGCCTGCGTGGCCACGCACCAAGTCGATCAACTGCTGCGCATGCTCGGGCTGGTCGTTCACGCCATCCAGCATGCAGTATTCAAAGGTAATGAAATCGCGCGGTGCGGCGGGCAAATAACGCAAACAAGCGTCCATCAGCTCGGCCAGCGGGTATTTTTTGTTCAACGGCACCAAATGATCGCGCAACGCATCGTTGGGGGCGTGCAACGACACCGCCAACGCCACTGGGCAATCTTGCGCCAGACGCTCCATCATCGGCACCACGCCAGAAGTGGACACGGTCAGACGACGGCGCGACAGGCCATAGCCGTGATCGTCCAGCATGGTTTTGAGCGCAGGAACCAAGGCAGTGTAGTTTTGCAGTGGCTCACCCATGCCCATCATCACCACGTTGGAGATGACACGCTCGGAAGTGTTGAATTTACGGCGCAAATAATGTTCAGCAAACCAGAGCTGGGCAATGATTTCGCCGGTGCTCAAGTTGCGGCTGAAGCCTTGGTGGCCCGTGGAGCAGAAACGGCAACCCACAGCGCAACCGGCTTGAGACGACACGCACAGCGTACCCCGGTCGTTTTCTGGAATAAACACGGATTCGACAGCATTGCCATCGCCCACATCGAACAACCATTTGATGGTGCCGTCGGCAGAGTCTTGCTGCGTCAGCACGGGCAGGCCGCGCACCTCACAGACACCGGGCAACTTTTCGCGCAAGCTGCGCGCCAAGTCGGTCATGTCCTCAAAGCGGGCCACGCCTTTCTGGTGGATCCAGCGAAAGAGCTGGACGGCCCGGAAACGCTTTTCCCCGAGCCGCTCACAGAAGGCGGCCAAGCCCTCGAGGTCAAAATCGAGCAGGTTGGCCGTCATCGTGCTATCAACGTGCGTAAACGTTCAGGGCCGGGAAGAAGTAGGCGATTTCCACGGCGGCGGTTTCCGGTGCATCGGAACCGTGCACGGCGTTGGCATCGATGCTTTCAGCGAAGTCGGCGCGGATGGTGCCCTTCTCAGCCTTCTTCGGGTCGGTAGCACCCATCAGTTCGCGGTTCTTCAGGATGGCGTTTTCGCCTTCCAGCACTTGCACAAACACCGGGCCGGAGATCATGAAGTCCACCAAGTCCTTGAAGAAAGGACGGGCGCTGTGCACAGCGTAGAAGCCTTCGGCTTCGGCGCGCGACAGTTGCACCAGCTTGGCGGCAGCGATCTTGAGACCAGCGGCTTCAAAGCGGGCCACGATTTGACCGATCACGTTCTTGGCAACAGCGTCGGGCTTGATGATGGACAGGGTGCGTTCAATCGCCATGGTAAATACCTTAAAAATGCAGGTTGAGGGACGGACAAAGCCTGCGATTCTAACCGTTCAACGTGACGGAACCTCGCTCAACGGCGTGGGCCTTTGCGGCCCGGCTTGCCCGCAGGCGCACCGGCCACAAAGCCGTTGTTGCCGGCACGGGTGCGGGGTTTGAAGTCGGCCCCGATGTAGCCTTGCGGAGCGGCACGGCTTTCGTCGCCGTAATGGTCGTTGTCGCGCCAGCGGGCGGTGTCGCGGCGCGGGTTGCTGGTGCTGAAGCCACCACGCGGTACCGACGGGCCATCCACCAAACGCGGTGCGCTGGGGCGCGGGCCGTTGCCTTTGTTGCGCCGGGGCGGGGTCGGTGCGCGACCAGTCGGGCGGGCCGCAGGGCGCTCTTCCTCGCGGCGCACCATGCCAGCAGCACTGGTCAAGCGTTCAATGTCGCGCGCGTCCAGCTCCAGCCAAACACCACGGCGCAAACCGCGCGGCAGCATCACGGCACCGTAACGGATGCGGATCAAACGGCTGACCGCGTGCCCCACCGCTTCAAACATGCGGCGCACCTCACGGTTGCGACCTTCGGCAATCGTGACACGGTACCAGCAGTTGGCACCGTCGCCGCCACCGTCCTCAATCGACTGGAACTGCGCCATACCATCGTCGAGCTTCACGCCATCGAGCAGGCGCTGTTTCTCGTCGTTGCTCAACGCACCCAACACGCGCACCGCGTATTCACGCTGTAAACCAAAGCGGGGGTGCATCAACTTGTTGGCCAGTTCACCCGAATCGGTGAACAACAGCAAACCTTCGGTGTTCAAATCGAGGCGGCCCACCGACTGCCATTTGCCGTGCTGCAAACGTGGCAAGCGGCGAAACACCGTGGGGCGGTTTTGCGGGTCGTCGTGCGTCACTACCTCGCCAGCGGGCTTGTGGTAGGCCAGCACACGCGGCGGCGGCGGGGCAATGCGCACCCGCACCGGACGACCATCAACGCGGATAGAGTCTCCATACTGGATACGCTGGCCCACGTGCGCGGGTTCGTGGTTCACCAGCACTCGGCCCTGCTGGATCAGCGTTTCCATGTCCAAACGCGAACCCAAACCCGCTTGCGCCAGCACCTTGTGCAACTTGGGCGCATCCAACTGGGGTTGCAACACGCGCTTGCCGGACAGTTCGGGTTCGGTCTCTTGTGCCTGTACGGCATCAAACTCGCCCGATACCACCTCCTCAAAACGGGCAGCATCGCCCACGGCTGCGGTGTTGGCCACAGGCGGCACGGTCGGGGTAGAAAAATCAGAAGTCATAAAAATTATGGATCAGGTATCAGAGGTGAGGTAGAGGGGTCGGCGGCCATGTGCAATTCAAGCTGTGGCAGCATGGTATCGGTACCTTGCAACGGCGGCAAGGCGCTCAGTGTGGGCAGGCCCAAGTCGTTTAAAAATTGGCGTGTGGTGGCGTACAGGGCCGGACGGCCCACGGTTTCTCGGTGGCCAATCACTTCAATCCAGCCTCGGTCTTCCAATTGTTTGAGGATATTGGAGTTGATGGTCACGCCACGGATGTCTTCCATGTCGCCCCGCGTGACGGGTTGGCGATAGGCCACAATGGCCAACGTCTCCAGCACCGCACGGCTGTATTTGGGCGGTTTTTCGGGGTGCAACCTGTCCAAAAACGGACGCATCTCGGGCCGACTTTGAAAACGCCAACCACTGGCCAGCGCCACCAACTCCACACCCCGGCCCATCCACTGGGTTTGCAGTTGGGACAGCAAAGTGCGCAACTGGGCTGGGGTCAGCGCACCATCGAACAGCGTCACCATGTCGGGCAACGACAGCGGTTCTGACGCGCAGATCAAAGCGGTTTCGAGGATGCGCAGCGCGTCCTCAGAGCGGGAGGGGTTCAAGCCGGGTGGTGGTCAGGGTAGCCCTGGGTGGCGCAGCCAACACCACAGCAGCGAGGTCGCTGCCGATCTATCAGGGACGGTACGGAAAAACGGGGCAACAAGCGTCAGGCTGGCGACACTTGCCAAAGGTGGTACAGATTGTAATCGAGAGCGGCGGCTGACACCGCTTGGTTCACATCCACGGGCAATGCCGCTTCCAGTTGCAACGCTTGCCCCGTGATGGGGTGCAGCAACGACAGCCGGTGCGCGTGCAAGGCTTGGCGTGCCATGCCCAACACGGGTTTACCGCCGTACACCACATCGCCCACCAGCGGGTGGCCCAACCACGCCATGTGGACGCGGATTTGGTGCGTGCGCCCGGTGTGCAACTTGCAGCCCACCCACGAATACGCGTCACTGCGGGCCAGCAAACGCACCGTGGTCTGGGCCGCCTTGGCACTGGTGCTGTGGGCGGGCTGCACCGCCATGCGCAAGCGGTTGCGCGGATCGCGCCCCAGTGGCTGATCTACCCACACCTCGGGCTGCTTGAGCGCACCGTGCGCCAGCGCCACATAAATGCGGTGTACCCGGCGCTCGGCAATCATGCGCACCAACGCATCGACCGCCGCCTGGGTTTTGCCCACCAACATCAGACCACTGGTGTCTTTGTCGAGCCGATGAACGATACCCGCACGCGGCAGGCGTGCCGCACCACTGTGGTAGGCCAGCAAGGCATTGAGCAAGGTACCCGTCCAGTTACCCGCCGCCGGATGCACCACCAGCCCGGCGGGTTTGTCGATCACCAACAGGTGCTCGTCCTCGTACACCACCGTCAGCGGGATAGTTTCGGGCAAAAAAGCCTGGGCCTGTGCGGTGGGCCGCAACTCAACCTGCACCACCTCGCCCACCTTAACGCGCTGTGACGGCTTGAGCACCGGGCGACCACGCACCGTAACGGCCTGCTGCTCCAGCAACTGCTGAAAATACCCGCGCGAAAACTCCGGTACCCGCAACGCCAGCCACTTGTCGATGCGCAAGTCGTGCTCGGCAGGCTCCACCTGCAAAGTGCGCAGTTCTGCCGCAGCATCGGCATCGTCGTGCTCGTCGGTCGAGAGCTGCACCGGGTTGAGGGGGGGCATCGATATAATTTCTTCGGTCAATCCGCTGTTCCTGTTGCTGCAAAGGTTTTACGCACAATGTTGCTTTCCAGATTATCCGCTGTGTCCGTGCAGCGCCCGTCCGTGGCCCGCTGGTCGGCGGGCATGGCCAGTGCCACACTGGCGGCGCTGCTGGTGGGCTGTGCCGCCTCCAAGCCAGTGGACGAAACCGCCCAGTGGAGCCCCAACAAGCTCTACAACGAGGCGCTGGATGAACGCAGCGTCGGCAACTACGACAAAGCCATCAGCCATTTTGAAAAGCTCGAAGGCCGCGCCGCTGGCACACCGCTGGCGCAACAAGCCCAACTGGACAAGGCTTATACCCATTACAAAAACGGCGAGCAAGCACAAGCCATTGCCACGCTGGACCGTTTTTTGAAGTTGCACCCGGCCAGCCCGGCGCTGGACTACGCCTTGTACCTCAAAGGTCTGGCCAACTTCAACGACAGCTTGGGACTGTTTGGCTCCTGGGTAGAACAAGACTTGGCAGAGCGCGACCAAAAAGCGGCCAAAGTGTCGTTTGAATCGTTCAAAGAACTGGCCGAACGCTTTCCAGACTCACGCTACACCCCCGATGCCCGCGCACGCATGGTACACATCGTCAACGCGCTGGCGATGTCGGAAGTGCACGTGGCCCGCTACTACCACCAGCGGGGTGCGTACGTGGCCGCGATCAACCGCGCCCAAACCGCGATTGCGGAGTACCGCGAAGCCCCAGCACTGGAAGAAGCGTTGCATGTGCTGATACAGTCTTACGATGCGCTGGGCATGACCGATCTCAGCGCCGACGCACGCCGTGTGCTGGAGAAAAACTTTCCGCAAAGCCGCTACCTCGGCCACACCGCCACCACAACATCCACCAGTTGGTGGAAAAAGTGGTGGTAATTGCAACGGTCGTGGCGGCTGTCACACCTCAGCGGTAAAACGCTTCCACTTGACCTTTGAGCTTGAGCAACAACGGGCGGCCCTTGCGGTCCACGGTTTTACCGGCGGGCACTTTGATCCAGCCTTCGCTGACGCAATACTCCTCCACGTCGGCGCGTTCTGCACCATTGAAACGGATACCGATGTCGTGTTCAAACACCGCCGCCACGTGGTGCGGGCTACGGGGATCGATAGACAAGTGATCGGGCAAAGCGGGACGGGTGACGTTGGCGCTGGAGTCGCTCATAACAAAACATTCCTTGTAGGGTGAACAATCGGCCCCGATTGTCCACGACTCCAGCCCCCACACGCAGCGGATTGCAGAGAGAAACGGTGCAAATTTCAGACACTTTGAGGGACAACCTGGTTCAGACCTTGCGCCGGGTGCGCTTGTGGCTGTGGCACTGGCGCATTCCACCGTGGCGGCGTGCGCTGCGCTGGCTGGCGGTGGCGTTGCTGCTGGGCTTGTTGTACCTGCTGGTGTTGATTCCGCTGACTCCGAGTACCAACGACATCCGCAAAGCCGCGCTGGAGCAACCCGCACAAGTGCTGTCCGCCGATGGCAAACTGCTGGCCGAATTCAAACGCTCTAACCGCGTGTGGGTGCGCTTGGCCGACATTTCGCCACACGTGCGACACGCATTGATTGCGACCGAAGACCACCGTTTTTACGAACACGGTGGCATCGACTGGTACCGCACCGCCGCCTCGGCGGTACACACGCTGATGGGCAACCGCCAAGGCGGCTCTACCCTGACACAGCAACTCGCACGCAACCTGTACCCAGAAGAAATAGGACGTGCGCCCACCCTCAACCGCAAACTCAAGGAGGCCGTGACAGCCCTCAAGATCGAGTGGGTACATTCCAAAGACGATATTCTGGAAACCTACCTCAACACGGTGCCGTTTCTGTACAACGCTTTCGGCATTGAAATGGCGGCGCGCACCTACTTTGACACCTCCGCCGACGCGCTGAATGTGCTGCAAAGTGCTACGCTGGTGGGTATGCTCAAAGGCAACAGCTACTACAACCCGGTGCTCAATCCCGAGCGGGCTTTGCAACGCCGCAACACCGTGTTGGGCCAGATGGTCAAACGCCACCGTTTGGACGCAGAACAATACGAAGAACTGCGCCAAAAACCGCTGCGCATTGTCTTTGCGCGCCAAAACGAACCCACGGGGGCGGCACCCCATTTCACGCAACAGCTCAAAAAATGGCTGATCGCGTGGGCCGACCGCAACGAGTACAACATTTACAGCGACGGGCTGGTGGTGCGCACCACCCTCGACAGCAGGTTGCAAACCCTGGCCAACCAAGCCGTGGCGCGTCAGGGCAAAAAACTGCAAGGCGTGGCCGACATGGCTTGGAGTGGCCGCCAAGGCTGGGGGCCGGACAATCCCTTGGTGCAAACGCTGGTGCGCGAATCGGTGGAGTACAAAAAAGCCACCGCAGGCGGGGCTACGCCTGAAGCGGCGTTGCACACCTTGCAAGCCGACCGCACCTTCATGCACGAACTGCAACAGAAAAAAACCCAAGTGCAAGCCGGTTTCTTGGCCATAGACCCACGCAACGGGCACATCAAGGCCTGGGTGGGCAGCTTAGATTTTACGGAAGATGCGTTTGACCACGTGCAACAAGCACGCCGTCAACCCGGCTCCACCTTCAAACCTTTTGTGTACGGCGAAGCCCTGCGCCAAGGAGCCAGCCCCGACGATACGTGGGTCGACCAAGCGGTTGAAATTGATGTGGGCAATGGCGAAATTCGGCGGCCCACCGATGGCGGTGCCCCCAGCGGGCGCAGCATCAGCCTGCGCGACGGCCTGATTTACTCCAAAAACACCATCGCGGCCCAAATCATGCAAAACGTGGGCCCGACCAAAGTGGCCCGGTTGGCGCGTGAAATGGGTGTGCGCCACAGTCCACTCGAAGCCGTGCCTTCGCTGGCGTTGGGCACCAGTCCAGTCACGCTCAAAGAAATGGTCAGTGCCTACAGCACCATTGCACACCAAGGCCAATACGTGGAACCCATGTGGGTGACCCAAATCGAAGACCGCCACGGCAACATTTTGGAAGCCTTTGCCCCCGCTGAACCAGAACAAGCGCTGTCCACCGATGTGGCTTACCAGTTGCTGGATGTGATGCGTGGCGTGATCACCCGGGGCACGGGACGCGACATCCGGCAACGCTTCGGCATCAACGCCGACGTGGCGGGCAAAACCGGCACCACGCAAGACAACGCCGATGGCTGGTTTATTTTGATGCACCCACAACTGGTCACAGGTGCGTGGGTTGGCTTCAACGACAGCCGCATCACCCTGCGCAGCGACCACTGGGGCCAAGGCGCGCGCAGCGCCTTGCCAATGGTGGGCGATTTTGTGGCCAAAGCCCTGCAAACCCGCGCCATCGACCGCAAGGTTCGTTTTATTGCGCCTGAAGACAACAGTTGGTGGCGACGTTTGGGCTGGCAAGTGGAGCACTGGTTGTCCCAATGGTGGCAGCAACTGGACATCGCCCCCCCCGCGCTGCCGGGTTGGGCCGAACTGCGGCGCTGGTGGTCGTCCTTGTCGCTGCCGTGGCCCTTCACATGGCCCGACCAATTGCCAGAGGTACCGCGCCCAGTGCCACGCGCACCATTGGAACCTCCCGCACAAAACACGCCACCGGGCCAAACCACCCCCGACCCGTTGCAAGAAAAAATCGACCAAATCTTGGAAGAACAACGGGTACACGACATTCTGGAAGCCGTGCCGGGGGCGGTTGCAGCGCCCGTGGTACCCAACCAGTAATTCAATGAACAACAAGGCCCGCACAATGCGGGCCTGCCAACCGCCCTGAGGGGGCGCTTAAAAAGTCCATATCTGGTCAGGTCAGCGACGTATCCACCTCACGGCGCTCCAACTCCAAGTATTCTTTGGACTGCATCTCATTCAAGCGCGACACGGTGCGTGGAAACTCGTGCGACAGTGGCCCTTCGGTGTACAACTCTTCGGCGGGCACGGCAGCCGACAAAATCAGTTTGACACGGCGGTCGTACAACACGTCCACCAGCCATGTAAAACGGCGCGCTTGCGAGGCCATGTTCACTGGCATATGCGGCACATTGCTCACCAGCACGGTGTGAAACTGGTTGGCCAGCTCCAAATAATCGTTTTGTGAACGCGGGCCACCGCACAGGGTGCGAAAATCGAACCACACCACCCCCCCAGCACGGCGAATGGCGCGGATTTGGCGTGCCTCAATGTGCAACACGGGCTCTTCGTCTTGCACCTCGGCCAAACGGTTGAACGTGTCTTCCATCTCAGCTTCGGTCTCAGGCACCAGCGGCGTGTGGTACAGTTTGACGGCTTCCAAGGTACGGCGGCGGTAATCGGTGCCGTTGTCCACGTTGAGCACGGCCATCGTCTGCTTAAGCAACTCGATGGCAGGCAAGATTCGGTCACGGTGCAACCCATCGGGGTACAGCCCGTCCGGGTGAAAGTTGCTGGTTGTCACCATGCCAATGCCGTAATGCACCATCGCGTCCAGCACCCGGTGCAGGATCATGGCATCGGTCACATCGGCCACGTGGAATTCGTCAAAACACAGCAAGCGGTAACGCTTGGCCATGCGTTTGCCCAGTTCATCCAACGGGTTGACGGTACCTTGCAACTCGTTGAGTTCGCGGTGCACCTCACGCATGAATTCGTGAAAATGCAACCGCGTCTTGCGGCGCAATGGCACGGCGTTGAAAAAGCAATCCATCAGAAAGCTTTTGCCGCGCCCCACCCCACCGTACATGTAAACCCCTTTCGGGATCGGCAAGCGGTTGATGAATTTTTTCAAGGCGTTGGAACGCTTGTGCTTGAAGTGCGCCCATTCCGCCGCGCAATGCTCCAGCGCCTCAATGGCGCGCAACTGCGCTGGGTCGCTTTGGAAGCCGCGCACTTTTAACTCGGCTTCGTAAGCGGTACGCACCGGCCCCCAAGGGGTGCCGGATGCCACGGAAGAACGGGACGCAACAGACTGGCTCATCAACCGCTTTCAACAACCTCAGAAGTTGAGGGTACGTTTGTCCACCGCCAAGGCGGCTTCCTTGGTCGCTTCGCTCAGGCTCGGGTGAGCGTGGCAAATGCGGGCGATGTCTTCGGCACTGGCCTTGAATTCCATCGCCACCACGGCTTCAGAAATCAGCTCAGAGGCCATCGGGCCCACAATGTGGACACCCAAGATCTCGTCGGTGGCCGCATCGGCCAAGAACTTGACCATACCGGTCGTGTCGCCCAACGCGCGGGCGCGGCCATTGGCCAAGAACGGGAACGTGCCTGCCTTGTATTTGACACCGTCGGCCTTGAGTTGCTGCTCGGTGCGGCCCACCCACGCAATTTCGGGGCTGGTGTAGATCACCCACGGAATGGTGCCGAAGTTGACGTGACCATGCTGGCCCGCAATGCGTTCGGCCACGGCCACGCCCTCTTCCTCGGCCTTGTGCGCCAGCATCGGGCCACGCACCACATCACCCACCGCCCACACGCCCGGCAGGTTGGTCTTGCAGTCGCCATCGACCACAATCGCGCCGCGCTCGTCGAGTTGCAGACCCACGGCTTCGGTGTTCAAGCCGATGGTGTTGGGCACGCGACCGATGGAGACGATCAATTTGTCGGCGACCAGTTCCACCGCTTCGCCCTTGGCGTTGGTGTAAGCGATACTGACGTTGGTGGCTTTGCCCTTCTTGGCGGTCTTGATGTCACCGATCTTCACGCCCAGTTCGATTTTGAGGCCTTGCTTGTCAAACGCTTTTTTGGCTTCCTTGGCGATTTGCTCGTCCACGGCGGCCAGGAAGGCCGGAGCGCCTTCCAGAATAGTGACTTCGGCACCCAAACGCCGCCACACGGAACCCATTTCCAGGCCGATCACGCCGGAACCGATCACGGCCAGCTTCTTGGGCACCGCACCGACGCGCAATGCACCGTCGTTGCTCAACACGGTTTCTTCGTCAAAGGCCACGCCGGGGAAGGCACGTGCGTTGGAGCCGGTGGCAATGATGATTTGCTTGCCGGTGATGACTTCTTCTTCCTTGCCAGCCACCTTGATCTCGTAACCGCCTTCGGCGGCCTTGACGAACGAACCACGGCCATGGAAGAAGCTGACCTTGTTCTTCTTGAACAGGTACAAAATGCCGTCGTTGTTTTGCTTGACCACATTGTCCTTGCGGGCAATCATCTTGGCCACGTCCATTTTGACAGCGCCGGTGCTGATGCCGTGGTCGGCAAAGTGCAGGTTGGCGTGTTCAAAATGCTCAGACGATTGCAGCAGGGCCTTGGACGGAATGCAACCCACGTTGGTGCAGGTACCGCCCGGCGCTGGGCCACCAGCGGCGTTCTTCCACTCGTCGATACAAGCGACTTGGAAACCCAATTGGGCAGCGCGGATGGCGGCAATGTAACCACCGGGGCCACCACCAATGACGACGACATCAAATTGTTTGCTCATGAAAATTCCTTGGGCGTGGCACAGCACGCGGGATCAAAAGTATAAAAGCCCCAAGGCTGCCGACAGCACCCCCATAGGGGCGTTGCCTTCAGCCATGAGGCTGCACGGTGGTGCTTAGATGTTGAACAGCAGGCGAGCCGGATCTTCCAACGCTTCCTTCATCGCCACCAGACCCAGCACGGCTTCGCGACCGTCGATGATGCGGTGGTCGTAAGACATGGCCAGGTAGTTGATCGGACGCACCACCACTTGACCGTTTTCCACCACAGCGCGGTCTTTGGTGGCGTGTACACCCAAGATGGCCGATTGCGGCGGGTTGATGATGGGGGTGGACAGCATGGAACCAAAGGTACCGCCGTTGGAGATGGAGAAGGTACCGCCGGTCATTTCTTCAATGCCCAGTTTGCCATCGGCAGCTTTCTTGCCAAATTCGGCAATCTTCTTCTCGATGTCGGCAAAGCTCATTTGGTCGGCGTTGCGCAAAATCGGCACCACCAGACCGCGCGGCGAACCCACAGCGATACCGATGTCGAAATAGCCGTGGTACACGATGTCGTTGCCATCCACCGAGGCGTTGAGCACCGGGAACTTCTTCAGTGCGTGCACAGCGGCCTTGACAAAGAAGCTCATGAAGCCCAGCTTGCAACCGTGTTCCTTGGTGAACTGGTCTTGGAACTTGGAGCGCATTGCCATCACCGGGGCCATGTTGACTTCGTTGAACGTGGTCAGGATGGCGTTGGTGGATTGCGATTGCAGCAGACGCTCGGCCACACGGGCACGCAGGCGACTCATCGGCACACGCTGTTCAGGACGGTCACCCAAGCTCAGGGCCGGAGCGGCCACTTGCGGCAGTGCCTTGGTCGGGGCACCAGTGGGGATGGCCACAGCCGGAGCCACCTTGGGCGCGGCCACAGCGGCCAGCACGTCGCCCTTGGTCACGCGGCCGTCTTTGCCGGTACCGGCGACAGAACCGGCGGCCAGGCCGTTGTCGGCCATCAGCTTGGCGGCAGCGGGCATGGCCACGCCAGCCTTGCTGTCGCTGGCCGGGGCAGCGGCCACCGGGGCGGGTGCAGCAACGGCGGGAGCCGCAGCAGCAGCCGGAGCGGCGGCAGCGCCTGCCTTGCCTTCGGTGTCGATCTTGGCGATCACTTGGTCGGAAGCCACGGTACCACCGTCGCCCACCACCAATTCGGCCAACACGCCGGCCGACGGGGCCGGCACTTCCAGCACCACTTTGTCGGTTTCGATTTCGATCAGGATTTCATCGACCGCCACGGCTTCGCCGGGCTTTTTCTTCCACTGCAACAGGGTGGCTTCGGCCACGGATTCCGACAGTTGCGGGACTTTGACTTCTACGATTGCCATGATGTTGTTTGAACTTTGAAATGTCGTTGGGGCGAGGGTTTACTTGGTCAGCACAAAGCCCTTGAGCTTGGCAAAAGCGGCTTCGATGAGGGCCTTTTGCTGGTCTTGGTGCAGGTGCGAATAACCGACCGCCGGGGAAGCGGAAGCGGCACGACCGGCGTAACCGAGCTTCTGGCCATCCAGCATGTTTTCGTGGATGTTGTGCTGGATGAAGAACCAAGCGCCTTGGTTTTGCGGCTCGTCTTGGCACCACACGATGTCGGTAGCGTTGGGGTACTTCTTCAGTTCGGCACCAAACGCCTTGTGCGGGAACGGATACAGCTGCTCCACGCGAATGATGGCGACATCGGTTGCGCCTTTTTCTTCGCGCTTTTTGACCAAGTCGTAGTACACCTTGCCCGAACAAGCGATCACGCGCTTGACTTTGGCGGCGTTCTTCACCACTTCGGCGTTTTGTTCCGGAATCACGGTTTGGAAGCCACCTTTGGTGAACTCGGACAGCGGCGAGGTCGCGTCCTTGTTGCGCAGCAGCGACTTGGGCGTGAAGATGACCAGCGGCTTGCGCAGGTTGCGCACCACTTGACGACGCAACACGTGGAAGATCTGGCTGGCCGTGGTCGGCTGCACGATCTGCATGTTGGTATCGGCGGCCAGCTGCATGAAGCGTTCCAGACGGGCTGAGCTGTGCTCTGGGCCTTGACCTTCGTAGCCGTGCGGCAGCATCAGGGTCAAACCGTTAACGCGGCCCCACTTGACTTCACCGGAGGCGATGAACTGGTCGATCACGACTTGGGCACCGTTGGCGAAGTCGCCAAACTGGGCTTCCCAGATCACCAGCGTGTTGGGGTCGGAACCAGCGTAGCCGTACTCGTAAGCCAGCACCGCTTCTTCCGACAAAATGGAATCGATGACCACAAACGGGGCTTGGTTCTCAGCCACATTTTGCAGCGGCACGTAAGTGCCGGTATCCCACTTCTCGCGGTTTTGGTCGTGGATGACGGCGTGGCGGTGCGTGAACGTACCGCGACCGCAGTCTTCACCCGACAAACGCACGGGGTAGCCCGAAGCCACCAGCGAAGCAAACGCCATGTGCTCGCCCATGCCCCAGTCCACATTGACTTCGCCACGGCCCATCGCTGCGCGGTCGGCGTACACCTTCTTGACCAGTTGGTGCGGGGTCACGCTCTCAGGGATGGTGGTGAGCTTTTCGGACAAACGCTTCCACTCGGTGAGCGGAATGGCGGTGTCGCCCGCATCGGTCCATTTCTTGCCCAAGAACGGGGCCCAATCGACCGCGTACTTGCTCTTGAAATTGGTCAGCACCGGATCGACGGTGTGGCGGCCTTCGTCCATCGCAGCACGGTAGGCCTTGACCATGTCATCGCCCAGCGATTCGCCCAAACCTTGTGCGGCCAGCTTGTCAGCGTACAGCTTGCGGGTGCCGGGGTGAGCACCGATCTTTTTGTACATCAGCGGCTGGGTCAGGCTGGGGGTGTCTTGCTCGTTGTGACCCAGCTTGCGGAAGCAGATGATGTCGACGACCACGTCCTTGCGGAAGGTCATGCGGAACTCCAGCGCCAGCTGAGTGGCCAGCACCACAGCCTCTGGATCGTCACCGTTGACGTGCAGCACCGGCGACTCGATCATTTTGACGATGTCGGTGCAGTACATGGTGGAGCGCAGGTCGCGCGGATCGGAGGTGGTGAAGCCGATCTGGTTGTTGATGATGATGTGAACGGTACCGCCGGTGGAGTAACCACGGGTTTCGGACAGTGCCAAGGTTTCTTGGTTCACCCCTTGGCCCGCAAAAGCGGCATCGCCGTGTACCAGCACTGGCAACACTTGCTGGCCCAGCGGATCGCCGCGGCGGTCCATACGGGCCCGCACAGAACCTTCCACCACCGGGTTGACGATTTCCAAGTGCGACGGGTTGAACGCCAAGCTCAAGTGAACCGGGCCACCAGCGGTGGACACGTCGGAGCTGAAACCTTGGTGGTACTTCACGTCACCAGCGGGCAGGTCTTCCGGGGCGGTGTGGTCGAATTCGGCAAACAAATCCTTGGGCATTTTGCCCAAGGTGTTGACCAGCACGTTCAAACGGCCACGGTGGGCCATGCCGATCACGATTTCTTGTACGCCCTTGGCTCCGGCTTGCTGGATCAGCTCGTCCATCGCGGCAATGAAGCTTTCGCCCCCTTCCAGCGAGAAACGCTTTTGGCCAACGTACTTGGTGTGCAAGTAGCGTTCCAGGCCTTCGGCGGCGGTCAGGCGGTCCAGAATGTGCTTTTTCTTGTCAGCGGTGAAAGCCGGCTTGCTGCGGATGCTTTCCAGTTTTTGCTGCCACCAACGCTTTTGCTCTTGGTTGGTGGTGTGCATGTACTCGGCGCCGATGGTGCCGCAGTAGGTTTCGCGCAGCGCATTGAGCAACTCGCGCAGCGGCATGGTTTCGCGACCAAAGAAAGTGTTGCTGGTGTTGAACACCGTTTCTTGGTCGGCATCGGAGAAACCGTAGAACGACGGTTCCAGCTCCGGAATGGCCGGGCGTTCGGTACGTTGCAACGGATCGAGGTTGGCCCAACGTTGGCCGACGTTGCGGTAAGCGGCGATCAGTTGTTGGGTAGAAACACGCTTGCGGCCCAAATCGGAATCGGCACCGCTGGCCACCACCACTTGCGTCACACCGGCCTTGGCGCGCTCGGCAAAGGCATTGATGACGGGCAAGTGTGCCACGTCACGGCTGTCGCTGCCGTCGGCGGCGGGGACGTGCTGCAACGCGTCAAAGTAGGCGCGCCACGTGTCGGGCACGCTGGCGGGATCGGCCAGGTAATTTTCATACATCTCTTCGACGTAGGGGGCATTGCCGCCGAAAAGATACGTGTTGCCTTGATAAGCAACGTAGACGCTGTTCGTCTCGCTCATGGATTCGCTGACCTCCGTTTCCCTTCGGGAAACATTAGCTGGTTACAAAAAACCTTCCGCGACACGGCTGAACCGGTTGGCGGATGCGACAGTGACTGTGGAAGGAACTGAAGCAAAACGCCAATTGTGCCATTGAATGCCGCAGGCTGGAAAAACACGGACTTTTGCCGTGCCCGCGCAAGCGGGCGCAAAATGCAGTCGTGTGCCGATTTTCTCACGTGCAGCGCCCGCACGGCGCGGCATTGCACCGCGCGGGGGGCTGTTTCGGCATCAGGTTTACCCCAATAGATCCTTGATTTGCTGCAAAGCAGCGGGGTCGTCCATGGTGGTCAGGTCACCGGGGTCGCGGCCTTCGCACACCGCTTGGATGGCGCGGCGCAGCAGTTTGCCCGAACGGGTCTTGGGCAACACGTTGACAAAACGCACATGGGCCGGGCGGGCCACTGCGCCCAGTTGTTCATCGACGCGGTGCATGATGTCGCGTTCTTGTTGGCGCGTGGCTTCGTCACCCGCAGCCAGACTTGGGTCTTTGAGCACCACAAACGCCACCGCCACTTGGCCTTTGACGCTGTCGGCCACACCCACCACGGCCACTTCGGCCACGTTGGGATGGCTGGAGATGCTTTCTTCAATTTCGCGGGTACCCAAGCGGTGGCCAGCAACGTTGATCACGTCGTCGGTGCGGCCCAGAATGAAGAAGTAGCCATCTTCGTCTTTGACACCCCAGTCGAAGGTGCTGTACATGACGCGGTTGTAAATGCTCGACCAGTAGGTCTTGACGTAACGTGCGTCGTCGCCCCAGATGGTTTGCAGACAGCCAGGCGGCAGCGGGCCTTCGACCGCGATCACGCCCTTGCGGTTGGCCTCGTTGATTTCTTCGCCGGTGGTTTCGTCGATCAATTTGATGTCGTAGCCGTACACCGCTTTGCCCGGTGAGCCGAATTTGGTGGGCGCTTCTTCCACACCATTGCAGATGGCCATGATGGGCCAGCCGGTTTCGGTTTGCCAGTAGTTGTCGATGATGGGCTTTTTGATCGCGTCGGCAATCCAAGTGGCGGTGGGTTCGTCCAGCGGCTCACCCGCCAGGAACAAGGCCTTGAGGCTGCTCAAGTCGTACTTGGTCAGGTAAGCCGGATCTTGCTTTTTGAGCACGCGCGCCGCCGTGGGCGCGCTGAACATGACGCTGACTTTGTATTTCTCCACCAAACTCCACCAAATGCCCGCGTCGGGGCGGGTGGGCAGGCCTTCGTACATGATGGTGGCCATGCCGTGGATCAACGGCGCGTAGATGATGTAGCTGTGGCCCACCACCCAACCAATGTCGCTGGTGCTGAAGTAGGTTTCGCCCGGTTCGCCCATGTAAATGTGCTTCATGGACGCAGCCAGCGCCACGGCGTAGCCGCCGGTGTCGCGCTGCACGCCTTTGGGCTTGCCGGTGGTACCGCTGGTGTACAGAATGTAGCTGGGGTGGGTGCTTTCGACCCATTCGCACGGTACCACGGTGTCGAGTTGTTGTTCGCGCAAGGTGGCGTAGTCCACGTCGCGCCCAGCCACGGGGGCCAAATCGGCCAAACCACGGTTGACCATCAACACATGGGCGGGTTTGTGGCTGGACAGTTCAATGGCTTCGTCCAGCAGGTGCTTGTACGGCAACACTTTGCCACCGCGCATACCGGCATCGGCACTCACCACCACGGTGGGCTGGGCATCTTCAATGCGGCTGGCCAAAGCGTGGCTGGCAAAGCCCCCGAACACCACGGAGTGGATGGCACCAATGCGCACCGCTGCCAACATGGCAAAGCAAGCCTCGGCAATCATGGGCATGTAAATCAGCACACGGTCACCCTTGCGCACGCCCAAGGCCTGGTAGATGGCGGCAAAGCGTTGCACCTCGGCGTGCAGTTCACGGAAGCTGTACGCTTTTTCGGTGTTGGTCTCGGTGGAGACAAACACCAGTGCGTTTTGGTCGGGACGTGTGGCCAAATGGCGGTCTACCGCGTTGTGGCACAGGTTGGTCACCCCACCTTCAAACCAACGTGCAAACGGAGGTTTGTCGTAGTTGCAAACGCGGTCGTAAGGCTGATGCCAGTCGATCATCTGGGCTTGCTCGCCCCAGAAAGCGTCGCGCTCGTCGATGGAGCGGCGGTAAAAGTCGGTGTAGGAAGCGGTGGCGGAACTCATGCAAGTCTCCTGATCAATTATTCATAATTATGAGAAGACTGATCTTGCGTCATGCTGACAAGTGCCGGGCAGGCTCACCTACCCGTAGCAGCAAGCCACATCACGCAACCAAGCCCACGCGGCTCAACTGCCCAGCACACCCCCGTCTTTTTTGGTGATGACAATGGTAGCCGAACGCGGGCGCTGGCCCGCGCCGTAACCTGCGTTGGCGGGCCATTGGCTGGTGTATTTGGATGGATCACCGATGTGGGCCATCTTGGTGTTCTCGCCCGGGTGCTGGATGTTGATGAACATCGCTTTGCCGTCCGGCGTTTCACACCAACCCGTGATTTCGCAGTCTTTGGGGCCCACCAAGAAGCGTTTCAGCGTGGTGTCAGAAGGCGCTTTGCCCACACGGGTGGTCACTGGCCGGGTGCTGCCATTGGCCAGTGGATGTTGCAGGGTTTTGGCACCACCATCGCCCACTTGGCCCGGAATGGCCGCCAGCAACATGCAGTTGCTTTGGTCGGTGTAGGCGCTGTCGTCGGTCTGAATCCAGCACACGCCGGTGGTGGGACTGAACACCAAGCCATCGGGCGACGAAAAGTCGTTGGCATCGGTTAGGTTGGAGAGGTTGCCCAACGAACGGTCGGCACCAGCCTCGGCACCAAACAGATAAATGTCCCACTTGAAGGTGGTGGCAGCGGGTTGGGTATCGGCCAAGCGGACGATGTGGCCATTGACGTTGCCAGTTTGTGTTTTGCCCGCCTTGTCATCGCTGTAGGCGCGCGGGTTGGCAGCGTCGGCGCGTTCGGCGGTGCGGGTGCTGTTGTTGGTGAGTGTCATGTAGAACTCACCGTTCTTGGGATTGACACCACCCCATTCAGGCCGATCCATTTTGGTAGCCCCCACCACATCGGCAGCCAAGCGGGTGAACACCGCAATTTCAGCTTCGGAGGCAAATTGGAACGTGGGGTTGTTGGTCAGCGTCGGGTTGGCCAACGACAACTCCAGCCACTCGCCAGTGCCATCCTCACGAAAACGCGCGGCGTAGAGTTTTCCTTGGTTCAGGTACTTGTCGCCCACCGCCAAACGGTTGACGGCATGCGCGTCTTTGGGATCCCACTTGGCATCCGACACAAATTTGTAGATGTATTCGTTGCGTGCGTCGTCGCCCATGTAGGCCACGACCGGCTCACCAGCCACGGTTTTGGCAAAGCTCACGCTTTCGTGGGCAAAACGGCCCAGCGCCGAGCGTTTGCGCACTTTAAAAGCCGGGTTGTAAGCGTCCATTTCGACCACGTAGCCAAAGGTGTTCATCTCGTGGCGGTAATCTTGTGCGGCACTGTCGGCCAACGCGCTATTGTTCCAGCGCACGTACAGGTCTTGCGGGCCGGCGCTTTCCCAGCCGTGGCGGCTGGCTGCGCCCGCTTTGCGGCCATAGCGGTTGAGGGCGATCACGTCTTTGCTGTCTTTGCCACGGCGTTGATCGTCTTGGGCATCGCGGAAGAAGTAGCCGTTCCAGTTTTCTTCACCGGAAACCAAGGTACCCCACGGGGTTTTTCCAGTGCCACAATTGTTGAGCGTGCCACGTGCCACCGAAGCGTTGGGGCTGAACTTGGTCACCGCCAGCGCGCTACCGCGCAACGGGCCGTGCAGCTCGACTTCGGTGTTGACCGTGATGCGCCGGTTAAAGCGCGAATCCTGTTGGTAGGCCCAGCGGCCCTTGCGCGCCCGCACTTCAACCACCGACAAACCGTGGATAGCCAGTTCCTTGTCCACCTCGGAGGCAGGACGCGGCAAGCTGGCCTGACCACCATTGGCATGAATAAAAAAAGAGGTCAGTTTTTCGTCGGTGGTGGCCTCGTGGTTGACGGCCAGTAGGCCCCGGGTGGTGGCACTGGTGCTGGGCTGGTCCAACTCGTCCAGCCCAAACCATTCCATGCCGTCGTGGTGGTCACCCGCACGGCGATCAAAGTTGGTGTCGGTGCCATCGTTTTTGTAAGCGGGTGTTTGCGCGTCCAGCGGATCACCCAGCGCATAGATGATCTGGTACTGGTAGCCCTCGGCCAGGCTGATGCGGTCGGCCAGACTCTTGGCCACAGGCTTGAAGCCCAGCGCGTTGAGGTAGCCCGACGCTTTGCGGGGCACAGCATGGCTGGCGGCGTGGGCCAATCCCGTCGCGCCCAGCAACCCCGCACCGGCTGCGCCCATCGCCCCCAACAGTACCCCCCGGCGGCTCAGACGCGCATCCAGCACTTGCGCAAATGCTTGATTCGGGCTGTGGTTGTGGATTGCTGCGTCGGCTAGGGCGCTGGGTTTGGTGTGGTGGGGCATGCGCTGTCTCAAGGGTGGTTAAAAGATGGCGCAAAGTATTGAACAGGCACATTGCAACTTTGTGACATCACAACAGCGGACGCAGTTCCAGCGCAGCGTCTTGCAGCAAGGGCAACACTTCGCGCAAGGCCGCACCGCTGTGCAGGCGGACCGACGACACCACCGCGTTGAGCGCGGCCACGGTCTGCCCCGCCATGTTGCGCAGTGGCACCGCCACAGCATGCACGCCCAGTTCATGTTCTTCGCTGACCAAGGCGTAATCGTGCTGGCGCACTTGGGTCAACACGGCCCGCCAAGCCTTGGCTTCGGCCACGGTGTAGGGTGTGATGCGGGTCAATGGGTAGGCTTTGAGCCAAGCCGTCAGCGCCGAACGTGGCAAGGCGGCCAACAGCACGCGCCCAGTGGAGGTGGCGTGCGCAGGCAAACGTGCCCCCAAGTGCAGTCCATTGGCCAGCAAACGCACGCTGGCCAACGCAGGCCGCACTGGCGCACCCAGCGAGGAGCCATCGGCATCGCGCCACGCCGCAGGCTCAAGCACGGCCACACTGCGCGCCACAATCACCACCGAAGCGCCCTCCAGCACCGCCACCGAAAACGCATCGCGGGTGTGTGCGGCCAAACGGTTCAAGGTGGGCTGCACCGCACGCGGTAAACGGGCACTGGCCAAATAGCTGCCCGCAAAGCGCAACACCTTGGCCGACAACCAAAAGTAGTGTCCATCGGTGTCCAGGTAGCCCAAATGCGCCAACGTGAGCAGATGGCGACGCGCTGCCGCTCGGGTGATACCGGTGCGCTGCGCCGCCAAGGTGGCGTTGAGGCGTTGGCGTTCGGTGTCAAAACTTTCCAGTACCGCCATGCCCTTGGCCATGCCTTCGATCAAATCGGCTTTTGCAATTGTCATCGCAGAGACTTTCACATCATTTGCGCGATGATCGCACAGGCTGTCCAATCATCGCGCAAAGCGGGTTGCACAACGGTCGTCAAGACGGCGCACAGGCGCTAATCTTGTGGCATTGCCATGACCGACCGGGTAGCTGGTCGGGTTCCACCCCACCCACAGGAGATTTGTTGATGCGTACCCAAGTTGCCATCGTTGGTGCCGGCCCGTCCGGCTTGTTGCTGGGCCAATTGCTGCACAAAGCGGGCATTGATGCCGTGATTTTGGAACGCCAAACCGGCGATTACGTGCTGGGCCGCATCCGTGCTGGTGTGTTGGAGCAAGTGTGCATCGATTTGATGGAAGAAGCGGGCGTGAGCGCCCGCATGCACAAAGAAGGCTTGGTTCACGAAGGCTTTGACATGCTGTACCAAGGTCAGCGCAAACGCGTGGACTTGAGCCATTGGACAGGCGGCAAAAAAGTGATGGTGTACGGTCAAACCGAAGTGACGCGCGATCTGATGGACGCACGTGCTGCCGCTGGTTTGACCACCATCTACGAAGCGCAGAACGTGCAGGTGCACGACTTTGACACCCAGCGTCCGCGCGTGACCTACGAAAAAGACGGCGTGTCGCACACCATCGAATGCGACTTTATTGCCGGTTGCGACGGTTTCCACGGTGTCTGCCGCGCCAGTGCGCCGCGCAACGCCATCAAAGAATTCGAGAAGGTGTACCCGTTTGGCTGGCTGGGTTTGCTGTCCGACACCCCGCCGGTGCACCACGAACTGATTTACGTGAACAGCCCGCGGGGTTTTGCGTTGTGTTCGCAACGCAGCCAAACCCGCAGCCGCTACTACTTGCAAGTCCCGCTGACCGACAAAATCGACGAGTGGACGGACGAAGCGTTCTGGCAAGAACTCAAGCTGCGCCTCGACCCCGAAGCCGCCATCAACTTGGTGACTGGCCCCAGCATCGAAAAAAGCATTGCGCCGCTGCGCAGCTTTGTGACGGAGCCGCTGCGCTTTGGCCGTATGTTCCTGGCGGGCGACGCGGGCCACATCGTGCCACCCACTGGGGCCAAGGGCTTGAACCTGGCCGCCACCGATGTGAAGTACCTGTTCAACGGCATCCGTGAATACTACGAGGAACAATCGGAAGCCGGTATCGACCGTTACTCCGAACTCGCGCTGGCCCGTATCTGGCGTGCCGAGCGGTTCAGTTGGTGGTTCACCATGCTGATGCACCGCTTTCCGGAAGACAGCGAAATTACCCAAAAATTCCAGAATGCCGAGCTGGATTACCTGATGAACTCGGAATCGGGCCTGCGCACGATTGCCGAGAACTACGTTGGCCTGCCGCTGGATTTTGGTCAAAACGGCTTGCTCAAGGCGCTGTGATGCGTTGCTCGCGGTGCTGCCAGCACCGCTGAGATTGAGACATCTAGGGCACTTGCCAAGGTGCCCTTTTTCATGGAAATGGACGGCTCAAGCTGTCAGCTTCAAACCCACGATGCCCGCCACGATGAGGCCCACGCACGCCAGCCTGGCCACGGTGGCCGGTTCGCCCAGCAAGACGATGCCGCACACAACGGTGCCCACCGCGCCGATACCCGTCCAGACCGCGTAGGCCGTGCCCACCGGCAAGGTGCGCAGCGCCAGCCCCAGCAGGCCAACGCTGGCCACCATCGCCACCAGCGTGCCCACCGAAGGCCAGAAGCGGGTAAAGCCCTCGGTGTATTTCA
>JBLIZX010000085.1:0-4873 GCA_048860285.1 Macromonas sp.
GGTGTTGATGCAGCGCAACAATTGCCACTACCGCACAGGTGCCGGATACCGCACGTCCAACACTTCCAGCGGCTCCCAGCCGTTGGGGGTGCGCAAACGCACCGTATCGCCTTCACGGGCTTTGAGCAGCGCCTGAGCCACCGGAGCCACCCAACTGATGTGGTGGTGAACCGTATCGGCCTCATCCATGCCCAAAATGGTGATGGTGGTTTCGCTGCCGTCCTGCCGCGCGTACGTGACGGTGGCCCCAAAAAACACCTGGTCTTTGCCGTGGTGCAACGACGGATCAACCACCACCGCAATGTCCAAACGGCGTGTCAGAAAGCGGATGCGACGGTCGATCTCACGCAAACGCTTCTTGCCATACAAATAGTCGCCATTCTCTGACCGATCGCCGTTGCTGGCCGCCCAATGCACCACCTCCACCATTTTTGGCCGCTCCACATCCAGCAATTGGATCAACTCGGCCCGTAACCGGTCGTAACCAGCCTGCGTAATGTAATTCTTGCCTCCTGCTGGCATGGCTGGGCCAGAAGAAGTGTCGTCGTCATCGGTGTCGGCATCGTGGGTCATCGGGCAATTATTGCCCACTGACATGGGCAAACAAGTTCACAATGCACGGTTTTTTGTCCCTGCCGGCTGAAGCTCAACCGCCCTTTGCCATGTCTTTGCTCAATTCCTTGTCCACGCCATTGACTTCATTGCCCGAAGCGCGCCAACGCATCGTCCAACTGCAACAAGCACTGCACCAACAACAGCTGGTCTTGCGTCTTCCACCACCCGAACCCACCTCCTGCTGTGGCAGGGGTTGCAACGGTTGCGTATGGGAAGGCTTCTACACCGCCCTGCACCACTGGCAAACGGACGCGCTGGCCCTGTTGCACACGGTCACAACACCGGCACCGCCGCCCGCCGTACCCGCGTGAAGGGCGGCAACCCTTGCAACAAACGCTGACCATAACCCGTTTGGGCCAAACGCCGGTCGTAACAATACACATGGGCTTCATCGTCCTCAGTGCGAATGGCACGCCCCACCCACTGCGCCAAACGGATCGCCGTAGCGGGTACCACCAACTCAGCAAACGGGTCACGCCCCACCGAGCGCAGCCATTCGGCACGCGCCTCACCCACGGGGTCGTCCGGCGGAGCAAACGGCAATTTGGTGATGAACAAGTCTTGGCACAAGCGCCCTGGCAAATCCAGCCCCTCGCCCAACGACTGCATACCAAAAATGATGGATGGCTGCCCAGCCGCCACCCGCTCACGGTGCCGGGCCAGCAACTGACCGCGTGGCCAAGCGGTTTGCGACAACACCAAAGCACGCAGCGGTTCGGGCAACGCTTCCTCCGCTTGCCGCAACGCGGCGCGGGAGGTGAACAACACCAGTGCCCCGTGTTGCACCTGCTGTAAATCGGCCAACAAGGCCTGCACCATTTCGCTGGTAAAAGCGGCAGCTTGGCGCGGATCGGCCTGCGTTTCCGCCAACACCAAGCGACCTTGGCGTTCAAAATCGAACGGGCTAGGCACCTCCAACGCCACCACCGCCGGATGTTCATTCAAACCGGATTCGCGCAAGAAGAAATCAAAGTGACCACAACTGGTCAGTGTGGCCGATGTCAATACCGCCGCCCGCACCTTGCTCCACAGATGGAGGCGCAGCGTGGCTCCTGGCAACGTCGGGCTGGCGTGGGCGTGCAACACCACCAAGTCGTGTACCACCTCCAATGTGAACCATTTGGCCACAGGGGCATCGTCATCGGTTTGGGCCTGCAACAACAGCTGCGTGGTACGGTGTACCGCCTCCAACCGGGGCGCTACTGTGCCCAACTGGGCATAAATCTGGGACCAATGGCGCGCTTCATCCGGGTTGTCGCGGATATGCAGACGCAACGCCGCACTCACCAAACGCAACACCGCCAAAAATGCCTCAGCATGTGCATAGACGTTGGACAGCGGCTCCACCACCACGTCGGGCAACACACCACCCGTCACCCGCACCCGCGCTGGCCCCCAAGACGAGGTGGGCTGCGCCCGCAACGCTTCGCCATACACCTCCAGCACGACGCGCGCCACGTCTTGCAAACTTTGGCGCAACTGCGCGGCATGCTGGGCCACCTCAGCCACTTCGCTCACCGCCAACAATCCACCGGCACGGACAGCGTGGCTGCTCAGGCGCTCAATCCAAGTCAAGCGGCTCAAATCCATACTGGCCGCAAATTGATCCAGCGCCGTGGCGGGCAAGTGATGCGCCTCATCCAGCACCAGCAAGCAGTTGTCCAGTTCCGGCAAGGTACGCGACTGCAACGACGACAACAACAAATCGTGGTTAACCACAATCACCTGTGCGCCTACCAGCGCCTTGCGTTGCTCGTAGTACACACATTCGCTGTAAGCCGGGCAATGTCGGGCCGTGCAGGAGCTGGCCTCTGCCGCCACCGCACCCCACCACATCACCTCTGGAGGCTGGGGCAGATTGTCGCGGTCGCCATCCCAAGTGCCCCGCGTGAGCTGTTCCGACAACCCATGGTAAAAGGCCAGCCGTTCGGCCTGCTCCACCTCCGCTTGTCCCGCGGCCGTAGGCGCGGCCTTAGTGGGTGTGGTGTCGCCGAACAGATCGTCGGTAGGATCCCAAAAGTCGTGCGCATCGCTGCCATTGCCGCCCAACCAACGCTCCAATTTGAGCTTGCACACATAACGCCCACGCCCCTTGGCCAGCGCAAACCGGAACGGTTGCGGCAAACTGGCGGCCAGCGCGGGCAAATCTTTGTGAACCAGTTGCTCCTGCAACGCCACCGTGGCGGTAGAAATCAACACCCGGGTGTTGCGCTCCAACGCCAACACCACCGCTGGCACGGTATAAGCCAGCGACTTGCCCACCCCCGTACCAGCTTGGATCACCGCCACCGAACGCACCGGTTCAGCCGTTAGGACACTGGACGGATCGTCTTGCACCACCTCGCCCAGTTCGGCCTCGCTAAAAGTGTGCGCTACCTGCTCGGCCATGCGACGCTGTCCAGGCCGACTGCGCAAGTGCCCTGCACCACCCACCACGGCATCAAAAATACTCAGCGCCTTGTGCGCCCATTCGGTAGAAGACATGGCTGAGAGTGTGGCACGAATTTGCCCCCAACCCCAACGTAGCCATCCACCACAGCGCGCAACAAGGTTACAATCCGCACCTATCCCGACCCGGAAGCGTGGCAGAGTGGTCGATTGCACCGGTCTTGAAAACCGGCAACGGGCAACCGTTCGTGAGTTCGAATCTCACCGCTTCCGCCAAACACCGCACAACAGTCTTTCCCGGCCTTGCAGGACTTGTTGTATTGCTGGCTGGCACGTTCAAGCCATCATGGACATCCACAGCATCAAGGTAGCCTGCTCCAACTGCAATTTGCGCGAGTTGTGTTTGCCCATGGGCCTGAACGAACACGAACTCGACCAGCTCGATCAGGTGGTGGCATCACGGCGACGCATCAAGCGTGGTCAAGCCCTGTTCAACAATGGCGAGAAATTCAGTTCGCTGTACGCCATACGTTCGGGCTTCTTCAAAACCTGTCTGACCACCGTCGATGGCCGCGACCAAGTCACCGGCTTTCAGATGATGGGTGAAATTCTGGGACTGGATGGCATCGTCCACGACCACCACACCTGTGACGCGGTGGCACTGGAAGATGCCGAGGTGTGCGTGCTACCGTTCCAGCACTTGGAACAGTTGTCGCGCGAATTCAGTGCATTGCAACACCACATCCACAAAATCATGAGCCGCGAAATCGTGCGCGACCACGGTGTGATGCTATTGCTGGGCAGCATGCGCGCCGAAGAGCGGCTGGCGGCCTTTTTACTCAACTTGGTACAGCGCTTGCACGCGCGCGGTTTCTCGCAGTCCGAACTGGTTTTGCGCATGACACGCGAGGAAATCGGCAGCTACTTGGGCATGAAATTGGAGACGGTAAGCCGCACTTTCTCCAAATTCGTGGACGATGGGATTATCCAAGTCAAGCAGCGTTACGTCCAAATCAAAGACACCAACGCGCTGGCGCGGATTGTGAACCCGCACCCCATCTGAAACTGGGACGCGGGCCTGGCTCACCTTACTTGTCGGTCGGAATCACCGGCGAAGCTACGTGGTTGCGCACCTTCTGGGCTGGCTCCAAACTGGTGGACAACACCGCTGCACGTTCGGCTTCCGTCAATTGCTGCAACGACTCGGCACTGACGGTGACGACAGGCTTACGCTCCAACACCGGATCCTGGTTGCGCACTGCCAACGTCACGGTGATGATTGAAGCCACCACCACCACCAACGGCCCACCAATCACCAACCACACATACGGCTCAGCGTACCAAGGTTTGGGCTTGGCACTTGCCACGCCACCCCCCACATTCACAGAAGAAATCACTTGACTCATGGCACACGCCTATTCATAAAACAACCAAAGTTCACACACGCGTCAGCGCGGCACCAAGAACACCGACTTTTCGGTTACCTGCAACGCAGCGTCGCCCGTGGCACGGATGGTGAAATGCACCGTATGCGAGCCTGGGGCACTGCTGTTCGGTGGAATTTGTACCCGAATGGGCACCGAACGCACTTCGGTTGGCAATACCGTGACCTCGGTGGTCGAGGCAATACCAATGCCGGGCAAGCCTTCTATTGTGAACTGGTAAGTTTGCGCGGTTTCGGTGGCATTCATCAAGCGCAACAGGTACACGTTTTCAATACGGCCCTGCTCCACCATGCGTGCCAGCGAAGCACGGTCGCGAATCACGTCAACTTTAAGCGGAGTGCGCATCAACAGGCTCGCCCCCACCGCCACACAAATAGCCACCAAAATACCACTGTAAATCAACACACGTGGACGCAACGCACGGC
>JBLIZX010000086.1:0-9774 GCA_048860285.1 Macromonas sp.
AAGGTCATCAGTGGCCTCAATGGTGCCAAGTGATGCCACAAGTGGGCCACCAAATCGGCGTGTGATGGTTATTACATTGCACGACATTTGCGCCGCCTTGGGCGGCGTTTTGCATGGCGATGGTGCTGTGCCGGTGGCCAAATTGGCTTCACTTGAAGCGGCGGGGCCGCAGGCGCTGTCGTTCGTGGCGCAGGCGCGCTACGCCAACCAAATTGCAACCACCCAAGCTGGAGCGTTGGTGGTGCCTCCGGCCTTGGTGCCGCTGGCGTTGGCGCGTGGTGCGTGTATTGAGACACCCGACCCCTATTTGTATTTTGCCCGTTTGACGCAGTGGTGGCGTGCGCAGCGCGATGCCACTGAGGCCCAGACCGTTGCCAGCCAACCGCAGGTGCATCCTACCGCTTGCGTGGATGCCAGCGCGCGCCTGGGTGTGGGCGTGGTAGTAGGCCCATACGCCGTGTTGGAAGCTGGCGTGTACGTGGGCGACGGTGCCCGTATTGGTGCGCACGCGGTGTTAGAGCGTCACGCCCGTGTGGGCGCACACAGCCGTCTGGCTCCACGTGTGACGTTGGGGCGCGACTGCGTGGTGGGTGAACAATGCATTGTGCACAGCGGGGTGGTGATTGGTGCGGATGGTTTTGGCTTCGCACCGCACCAAGGCGAGTGGGTGAAGATCGAGCAACTCGGCGCGGTTCGCATTGGTGACGGTGTGGAAATCGGTGCCAACACCTGCATCGACCGTGGGGCGCTGGAAGACACGGTCATCGAGCATGGTGTCAAATTGGACAACCTGATCCAGATTGGCCACAACGTTCACGTTGGCGCGCACACTGCGATGGCCGGTTGCGTGGGTGTGGCAGGGAGCGCACGCATTGGTGCGGGTTGTACGATTGGCGGTGGCGCGGTGGTGTTGGGGCACCTGACGCTGGCCGATGGAGTGCATATTTCCGCCGCATCGGTGGTGATGCGTTCCATCCGTCAGCCGGGGCAGTACAGCGGCGTGTTTCCGATTGACGACAATGCCAGCTGGGAAAAGAACGCCGCCACGTTGCGCCAACTGCACACTTTGCGGCAACGTATCAAAACATTGGAAAGCAAATGACCATGATGGATATTCACGAAATTCTGAAAAAATTGCCGCACCGCTATCCTATTTTGCTGGTAGACCGGGTGTTGGAGGTGGAAAAAGGCAAGTCCATCAAGGCACTGAAAAACGTCAGCATCAACGAGCCCCAATTTACGGGGCATTTCCCGCACCGTCCGGTGTTTCCGGGCGTGCTGATGTTGGAAGCGATGGCGCAAGCCGCCGCACTGTTGGCGTTTGACACGTTGGGCGTGACCCCGGACGACAAGACGGTGTACTACTTTGCCGGTATCGACGGTGCGCGTTTTAAGCGTCCGGTGGAACCGGGCGACCAACTGGTCATGGATGTGACGCTGGAGCGTATGAAAGCGGGTATCTTCAAGTTCAAGGGCACTGCCCGCGTGGCCGGTGAGGTGGCTTGCGAAGCCGAGTTGATGTGCACCATGCGCACCATCGCCTGACCCACGGTACACAGGAGCATCTGGCGTGACCCACATCCATTCCACCGCGCTGGTGGATCCGCAAGCTTGTCTGGATTCTTCGGTCACGGTGGGGCCTTACACCGTGATTGGCCCGTACGTCAAAATTGGGGCGGGTACCAGCATTGGCGCGCATTGCGTCATTGAAGGCCGTACCACCATCGGGCGCGATAACCGCATTTTTCAGTTCAATTCCCTGGGTGCTATTCCGCAGGACAAAAAATACGCGGGCGAGCCGTGTGAACTGGTCATTGGCGACCGCAACACCATTCGCGAATTCTGCACCTTCAACATTGGCACACCGGGCGATGTGGGTGTAACGCGGGTGGGGGATGACAACTGGATCATGGCCTATGTCCATCTGGCACACGATGTACAGGTGGGCAACCACACCATCTTTGCCAACAACTCGCAACTGGCGGGGCACGTACACGTGGGCGATTGGGCCATTTTGGGTGGCTTTACCGTGGTACACCAGTTTGTGCGCATTGGAGCCCACGCCATGACGGCCATGTGTTCACTGTTGTTTGCCGATGTACCACCGTTCGTGATGGCACAAGGCCAACCCGCAGCCGCACGTTCTATGAACTTTGAAGGCCTGAAACGCCGGGGTTTCAACGCCGAGCGCATTGCTGCCGTCAAGGCCATGCACAAGGCTTTGTACCGCGACAACCTGACCTTGGAGCAGGCGCAGGCCCGCATCCAAACCTTGCCGGAGCAGTACCCCGACAGCGCGCCCGATGTCACCATGATGTTGGCGTTTCTGGCCGGGTTGTCGCCCCAGCGTGGCATTGTGCGCTGAAGACAAGTACACATCATGAACACGTTGTCCGCTGCGCCTGTGGCCCAGGCCACCGCACCCACCGCCGATTTGCGTGTGGGCATGGTGGCGGGTGAGGCTTCGGGCGATATGTTGGCAGCGCGTTTGCTGCAAGGTTTGCAACAACGCTGGCCGCTGTTGCAGGCGGCGGGCATTGGTGGTCCGCAATTGTGTGCGCGCGGTTTTGAGGCTTGGTGGCCCAGCGATAAACTGGCCGTGCGGGGTTACGTCGAAGTTTTGCGCCATTACCGCGAGATTGTGGGCATCCGTCGCCAATTGCAGCAGCGGTTGTTGGCCGATCCTCCGGAGGTGTTTATCGGTGTGGATGCGCCCGATTTCAACCTCGATTTGGAAGGTCAACTGAAAGCGCGTGGTATCAAGACCGTGCATTTTGTGGCCCCGGCGGTGTGGGCGTGGCGGCCTGAGCGTGTGGAGAAACTCCGCCGCTGTGTGGACCACGTGTTGTGCATCTTTCCGTTTGAGCCCGAGTTGCTGGTACAGCACGGTATTGAGGCCACTTACGTGGGCCACCCGTTGGCAGAGTTGATTCCGGAAGTGCCCGACCGCATTGCGGCACGCCAAGCACTGGGCTGGTCGGATGGGCCCGATCAGCGCGTGGTGGCGCTGCTGCCCGGCAGCCGCAAGGCCGAAATTGCCCACTTGCTGCCACGTTTTCTGGCCGCTGCTGTCCTTATGCGCCAGCAGCGTCCCGATGTCGCTTTTGTGTTGCCCGCTGTGCCCGCATTGCAAAGTGACATTGAGCGTGCGGTGCAGCAAGCGGGTTTGGCGGGCGTGGTGCGTGTGGTGCGTGGGCAATCCCATACCGTGTTGGCTGCCTGTGATGTGACGCTGATTGCCAGCGGCACCGCCACGCTGGAGGCGGCGCTGTTCAAGCGTCCGATGGTGATTGCTTACCACATGAACTGGCTGTCTTGGCAACTCACACAGCGCAAACGGTTGCAGCCGTGGGTTGGGTTGCCCAACATTCTGGCGCGCGACTTTGTGGTGCCCGAGTTGTTGCAAGAGCAAGCCACCCCTGCCGCGTTGGCGCAGGCCACCTTGGCTTGGCTCGACGACAGCCCCGTAGGCCGTGCGCGCTTGCACGCCTTGGAACAATCTTTTACCGACATGCACCACACGTTGCGGCGTGATTCCACGGTGCTTGCAACCCATGCCATCGAAACCTTGCTGGCCCGCTGAACAGGTGCCCTTGCCGTGGTGCCATGAGCCCGTGCTGTTGGCCGGGGTGGACGAGGCTGGCCGTGGCCCGCTGGCCGGGCCCGTGGTCGCGGCTGCCGTGATCCTGGACGACCTACACCCCATTGCCGGATTGGCCGATTCCAAAAAACTCAGCGCGGCCCGCCGTGAAGCGTTGTTTGATGAAATTCGCGCCAAGGCATTGTGTTGCAGCGTTGCCCAAGCGTCGGTGGAAGAAATCGACCGCCTCAACATTTTGCATGCGACCATGTTGGCGATGCAACGTGCGGTGGTCGGGTTGCGTTTGCGACCCAGTTTGGTGCAAGTGGATGGCAACCGTTTGCCGCTGCTGGATGTGCGTGCTGAGGCCATCGTCCAAGGCGATGCCAAGGTGGCGGCAATTTCGGCGGCTTCCATTCTGGCCAAGGTCACACGCGACCGGGGTTTGCTGGCCCTGCACGAGCGTTATCCCCAATACGGCTTTGACCGCCACAAGGGCTATGGCACGGCATTGCATGTGGCCGCGTTGCAGGCCCACGGCCCTTGCGAAGCGCACCGACGCAGTTTTGCCCCGGTCGCACGTGCTGCTTTTCTTTTTGGCTCTGGCGAGACACATTCATGTCCGAAGTGATTACCTCCCGCGACAACCCGTTGGTCAAGCGCCTGCGTACTTTGGCGCAAGACAATGCGGCTTACCGCAAGCTGGGCCACATTTGGCTGGAAGGCGATCACCTGTGCCGTGCTTTGCTGGCGCGAGGTCGTTGGCCCGACATGGTGGTTTATGCGCCTTCGCAAACCGCTGTGGTGCAAGGTTGGGGTTTGCCCACCACGGTACGGCAGGTGGTGATGGCCGAGGCACTGTTGCGCCAAATCAGTGGTTTGGAATCCCCCGCGTTGGTGGGAGGTGTGCTGGCGTTGCCCGAGGCTCCTGTGGTGTTGCCCAGTGTGCCCACGGTGGTGCTAGACCGTTTGCAAGACCCCGGCAATGTGGGGTCGATCCTGCGCAGTGCAGCCGCCTTTGGTTTTCGGCAGGTGCTGGCGTTCAAGGGTACCGCGGCGCTGTGGTCGCCCAAGGTGTTGCGTGCGGGCATGGGGGCGCATTTCGGGCTGCATCTGGTGGAGGGCTGTGCCCCAGAGGCGTTGGCTGCGTTGCAGCTGCCACTGTTGGCCACCAGTTCACACCAAGGCGATTATGTGCACCAAGGCAGGTTACCGTGGCCGTGTGCTTGGTTGTTGGGGCATGAAGGGCAGGGCGTGGCCCCAGAATTGTTGGCCCAAGCCACCCACACCGTCCGGATTGCTCAACCGGGGGGCGAAGAGTCGCTCAACGTCGCTGCGGCTGCGGCCATCTGTTTGCACACCAGCGCACTGCAAATGGGCGTACTGGGCCACTGAAATCCAGCGCCCCCCGTTATAATCTCAAGGTTTACCCTAACCTTACGTTCCCGCTTGCGATAGGTCTCGTCACCGCCGCAAAAGCCACAGCTCGTCCACTCCTGGGGCGAGTGCGGGCACGTCCAAAACTGGAGAATCCCGTGTTTCCCGTCCCCGCACAAGCCATCCTCGCGCTCGCAGACGGCACGGTCTTTATTGGCGTTTCCATCGGCGCTACCGGCCAAACTGTGGGCGAAGTGGTCTTCAACACCTCGCTCACCGGTTACCAAGAAATCCTCACCGACCCCAGCTACCGCCAGCAGCTCGTGACCCTCACGTACCCGCACATCGGCAGCTATGGCATCAACGAGGAAGACGTGGAGGCAGACCGCATCCACGCCGCTGGCCTGATCATCAAAGACCTGCCCCTGTTGGCTTCCAACTTCCGCTCTACCCTGACGCTGAGCGACTACCTGAAGCGTGAAGGCACGGTGGCCATTGCGGGCATTGACACCCGCAAGCTCACCCGTTTGTTGCGCGACCAAGGTGCCCAAAATGGGGCCATCATCGGCTTGGCCGAGGGCGAAGCCGTCACCGACGCAGTGAAGGCCCGTGCCATCGCCGCCGCCCAAGCCGCGCCCAGCATGAAGGGGCAAGATTTGGCGCGAGTGGTGACCACCACCCAACCCTACACCTGGACGCAAACCGAGTGGAAACTGGCCCGCGAAGACGGTACCCCCGGTTATGGTGAGCAGAGCGCACCGCGCTTCCATGTGGTGGCGTACGACTTTGGTGTCAAGAAAAACATCCTGCGCATGTTGGCCGAACGCGGTTGCAAGCTGACCGTGGTGCCTGCCAAGACCCCTGCTGCCGACGTGCTGGCGCTGAATCCTGATGGCGTGTTCCTCTCCAACGGCCCGGGCGATCCGCAGCCATGCGACTACGCCATTGCCGCTGCGCAAGCCATCATCGAGTCCGGCGTGCCCACTTTTGGCATCTGCTTGGGGCATCAGATCATGGCGCTGGCCTCCGGGGCCAAAACCTTCAAGATGACCAACAGCCACCACGGTGCCAACCATCCGGTGAAGGATTTGGACAGTGGTCGCGTGAGCATCACCAGCCAAAACCACGGTTTTGCGGTGGAAATCGATTCCCTGCCCGCCCATCTGCGCCCGACCCACATCAGCCTGTTTGATGGCACGCTGCAAGGTGTGGAGCGTACCGACAAGCCCGCGTTTTGCTTTCAGGGCCACCCCGAAGCTTCGCCCGGCCCGCACGACATTGCTTACCTGTTTGACCGTTTCATCGCCTTGATGGAGAAGAAGTAAATGCCCAAGCGCACCGACATCAAGAGCATTCTGATCATCGGCGCTGGCCCGATTGTGATCGGCCAGGCTTGTGAGTTCGACTATTCGGGTGTGCAGGCCTGCAAGGCGCTGCGCGAAGAGGGTTACAAGGTCATCCTGATCAACAGCAACCCTGCTACGATCATGACCGACCCGGCCACCGCCGATGTGACCTACATCGAGCCGATCACGTGGCAGACGGTGGAAAAAATCATTGCCAAGGAACGCCCAGACGCCATTTTGCCGACGATGGGCGGCCAAACCGCGCTCAACTGTGCGTTGGACTTGTGGCACCACGGCGTGTTGGAAAAGTACAGTGTTGAGTTGATCGGTGCCACGCCCGAGGCCATCGACAAGGCCGAGGATCGCCTGAAGTTTAAAGATGCCATGACCAAGATTGGTCTGGGGTCTGCTCGCTCCGGTATCGCTCACAGCATGGAAGAGGCCTGGGCGGTGCAAAAGCGCGTGGGTTTCCCGACTGTGATCCGTCCCAGCTTCACTTTGGGTGGTACGGGCGGTGGCATTGCCTACAACCCGGAAGAGTTCGAAACCATCTGCAAGCGCGGCTTGGAAGCCTCGCCCACCAACGAGCTGTTGATTGAAGAATCGCTGCTGGGCTGGAAAGAGTACGAGATGGAGGTGGTGCGCGACAAGGCGGACAACTGCATCATCATCTGCTCGATCGAGAACCTGGATCCGATGGGCGTACACACGGGCGACTCCATCACGGTGGCCCCGGCGCAAACGCTGACGGACAAGGAGTACCAGATCATGCGCAACGCCTCGCTGGCGGTGCTGCGTGAGATCGGTGTCGATACCGGCGGCTCCAACGTGCAGTTCTCCATCAATCCCAAAGATGGGCGCATGGTGGTGATCGAGATGAACCCGCGCGTGTCGCGTTCGTCGGCGCTGGCCTCCAAGGCCACCGGCTTCCCGATTGCCAAAGTGGCTGCCAAGCTGGCCGTGGGTTACACGTTGGACGAATTGAAGAATGAAATTACCGGCGGCGCGACCCCGGCTTCGTTCGAGCCGTCCATCGACTACGTGGTAACCAAGATCCCGCGTTTTGCGTTCGAGAAGTTCCCGACCGCCGACAACCGCCTGACGACGCAAATGAAGTCGGTGGGCGAAGTGATGGCCATGGGCCGCACGTTCCAAGAGTCGTTCCAGAAAGCCTTGCGTGGCTTGGAAGTTGGCGTGGACGGTATGAACGAGAAAACCCAGGACCGCGAGATTCTGGAGCGCGAGCTGGGCGAGCCTGGCCCGGACCGCATTTGGTACGTGGGCGATGCGTTTGCCGCTGGCTGGTCGCTGGAGGAAGTCCACCAGTTCACCAAAATAGACCCGTGGTTTTTGGTGCAGATCGAGGAAATCGTCAAGATCGAGCTGCAACTGGACAAGCAGGCGGAAGAACAAGGTGAGGGGGCGTTGGCATCCTTGAGCGCCGACACGCTGCGCACGCTGAAGAAAAAAGGTTTCAGCGACCGCCGTTTGGCCAAGTTGCTCAAAACCACCGAAAAAGCGGTGCGTGACCAACGCCGCGCGTTGAACGTGCGTCCGGTGTACAAGCGCGTGGACACCTGCGCCGCCGAATTCGCCACCAACACCGCTTACATGTACTCGACCTACGAGGAAGAGTGCGAAGCGCAGCCGACGGACAAGAAAAAGATCATGGTGTTGGGTGGTGGCCCGAACCGCATCGGCCAAGGCATCGAGTTCGACTACTGCTGCGTCCACGCCGCCCTCGCCATGCGAGAAGACGGTTACGAGACCATCATGGTCAACTGCAACCCGGAAACCGTGTCCACCGATTACGACACCTCGGATCGTCTGTACTTCGAGCCGCTGACGCTGGAAGATGTGCTGGAGATTGTGGACAAGGAACAACCGGCGGGCGTGATCGTGCAGTACGGTGGCCAAACCCCGCTCAAGCTGGCGCTGGGCTTGGAAGCCGAGGGCGTGCCCATCATCGGCACCAGCCCCGACATGATCGATGCTGCCGAAGACCGCGAACGCTTCCAAAAGCTGTTGCACGCGCTGGGCCTGAAGCAACCGCCCAACGCCACCGCCCGCACCGAGGCTGAGGCGCTGGAAAAAGCCGCCGAGTTGGGTTACCCGCTGGTGGTGCGCCCCAGCTACGTGCTGGGTGGCCGCGCGATGGAAATCGTGCACGAGCAGCGCGATTTGGAACGCTATATGCGCGAGGCCGTGAAGGTGAGCAACGACAGCCCCGTGCTGCTGGACCGTTTCTTGAACGATGCCATTGAATGCGACGTGGATTGCTTGCGCGACAGCGACGGCCAAACCTTGATCGGTGGCGTGATGGAGCACATTGAGCAGGCGGGTGTTCACTCGGGTGACTCCGCGTGCTCGCTGCCGCCGTACAGCTTGAGTCCCGAAACCGTGACTGAAATCAAGCGCCAGTCCAAAGCGATGGCTGCGTCGTTGAACGTGGTAGGCCTGATGAACGTGCAGTTCGCGGTGCAAAAGCAAGATGGCCAAGACGTGATCTACGTGTTGGAAGTCAACCCACGCGCCTCGCGCACGGTGCCGTTTGTGTCCAAGGCCACCGGCATCCAGCTGGCCAAGGTGGCTGCGCGTTGCATGGCCGGTCAAACGCTGGCACAGCAAGGCATGACCGAAGAAGTCACGCCGCCGTACTACAGTGTCAAGGAGGCGGTGTTCCCGTTCGTGAAGTTCCCAGGCGTGGACACCATCCTCGGCCCAGAAATGAAATCGACCGGCGAAGTGATGGGCGTAGGCACCACGTTTGGCGAAGCGTTTGTCAAGAGCCAGTTGGGGGCAGGTACCAAGTTGCCGCGTCCCACCGATGCGGTTAACCGTGTGTTCCTGTCGATCAAGCAAAACGACAAGCCGCGCGCGGTGGAAGTGGCGCGCGAACTGGCGGCGATGGGCTTTGAGCTGGTGGCCACCCGTGGCACCTCTGCCGCCATCACCGCTGCCGGTATTGCCTGCACCACGGTCAACAAAGTGGCCGAAGGTCGCCCCAACATTGTGGACATGATCAAGAATGGCGAGATCGCCATGGTCATCAATACGGTGGAGGAGCGTCGCAATGCCATCGCTGATTCGCGCTACATCCGTACCTCGGCCTTGTTGAACCGTGTTACCACCTTCACCACCATCGCCGGTGCTGAAGCTGCGGTGCAAGGTATGAAACACTTGGATCAGTTGCCGGTAATTTCGGTGCAGGAGATGCACGCGCAGTTGGCGGCTTAAGCTCTTCGGGCATAATCCGGCCCTGTTCACACCGCCGACCGGCAACGCTCGGCGGTTTCTCTTTATTTGGAGCACAACAACATGGCGACTACCATTCCCGTGACCAAACGCGGCGCTGAAAAACTCAAGGACGAGTTGCAGCGCCTGAAAACCGTCGAGCGTCCGGCGGTCATTACTGCGATTGCCGAAGCGCGCGCCCAAGGCGACTTGAGCGAAAACGCCGACTACGATGCC
>JBLIZX010000087.1:0-7100 GCA_048860285.1 Macromonas sp.
ATGCCGGAATCAAAATCCGGTGCCTTAACCAACTTGGCGACTCCCCTACACTGGTTACTTGCCTGAGCAAGCTACCGATATGCAGTTTGTTGTTTGGCGCTGTGCTGAACAACGAAGCGAATTGTATACCGGTTTTAACCCACCAAAGGGTGTGCTGACAAATTTCTGCAAATTTTTGCTTGCCAGCCGGGTGGCAGGGTGCCCAAGTCGAGGTCTGCCCCATCGGGCAGGGGGGCAAACAGTGCGCTGCCCGAGCCGGTCATGCGCCCTGGCAAGCCCTGTTGTTGCAGCCAGTGCAAGCCCCAACCGATGTCCGGGCACAGTTGTTGCGCCACCGCTTGCAGGCTGTTGTGGCCGTACTGGTACAGCGTGCTGGCATCGAGGGTCAGAAAGTCGTGCATGTCCGCCACGGGACAGTCGCGTTCCAGCGACGGGTGTTGAAAAATTTGCGGTGTGGCCACGCCTGTGGGTGGCTTGAGCACCACAAAACGCGCTGTTGGCAGCGCCAGTGGTTGCAATTGTTCGCCGATACCTTCCACCCAAGCGTGTTGTCCACCCAAAAAAAACGGTACATCTGCCCCCAGTTGCAAGCCCATTGCCATCAGGGTGGCACGCGGCAGGTGCAGGCCCCACAATTGGTTGAGTGCCAGCAGGCAACTGGCAGCGTCGCTGGAGCCACCGCCCATGCCCGCTTCTTGTGGGATGCGTTTGTCCAGTGCAATGTGCGCGCCCCAAGTGCAGCCTGTGGCCTGTTGCAGCGCCTGTGCGGCGCGCACCACCAAGTCGTGCTCGGGCAGGGCCGGCGCGTCGGTGTTCAGATCCTCGCGGCTGATGTGGCCGCCGGGGCGGCGTTCTAGGTGCAGGGTGTCGGCCCAGTCGATCAGCATGAATACCGATTGCAGCAGGTGGTAGCCGTTGGGCCGCCGCCCGGTGATGTGCAGGAACAGGTTAAGTTTGGCTGGGGCGGGTACGTCGTACAGCGCGCGCGGGGGGCAAGACATTGAAGACACAACAAGGTCAGGTAACAACAGATTCAACAGAATCAGGGTTCAAACACCAGGCGCAGTTGTGCGCTGGGTGTCGGGGTCAGACGTTGGGCTTGCAACTTGCCGTCGGCGTGTTGACTCAAGTCCACTTGCCAGCCATCCACCGCTGTGGGGCTGCCATGCAGCCAATCAAACAATGAGTTCAGGGGCAGGGCAGTGCCTGTCAGGTCAATGCCAAGTTCGGCCATGCTGGGGTAATGGCGCAGTTCGTCGCCGCGCAGCCACTGTGCGCCATCTGGCTGCCAGCGCAGCGTGGCCACGGTGCTGCCCAGCGGTGAAAACAGTTGCATCTCGCCGCTGTTGGGCTGGCCGCGCAGTTCAAATCCGGCACTGAAATACCGCACGGGTTCGTCGTCAATGCGCACGCTGAGTTTGCCTGACCAGTGTTGGCGCTGTGCCAGTGCGTTGGCGCTGGCGGTTGTAGGCGTGAAGTTGGTTTCTGTGGAAATTGGAGGCGGTGGTGCGCTGGCACAACCGGCCAGCAACACCAGGGCGCTCCAAGCGGTACTGCGCCAGATATGGGTTACTACGGGCAACGAGCGCATGGCAGACTTCACGGTTCGAGCTGGATGTGCAGGCGTTGCAGGGTGGCGCGCAAGCTGGGGTTGTCTGGCTTGAGCCGCAGTCCGGCACGCCAGATGTCGAGTGCGCTGTCGCGTTGGTTCAAGCCCCACAGCACTTCACCCAAGTGGGCGGCAATTTCGGCATCGGGGTGTTGGGTGTAGGCTTGTTGCAACAGGCGCAGGGCTTCGGGCAGGTTGCCCAGCCGGAATTCCACCCAGCCCAGGCTGTCAAGAATGTAGCCGTCGTTGGGGGACAGTGCCAAGGCTTGTTGGATCAGGGCTTTGGCTTCGGGCAAGCGTTCGTTGCGGTCGGCCAAGGTGTAGCCCAACGCGTTGTAGGCGTGGTGGTAGTCGGGTTGTTCGGCGATGATGGCGCGCAACAGGTGCTCCATTTTGGCCAGTTGACCGGCTTTTTCCGCGGTCATGGCGTGCTCGTAGCGCAAGTCCATGTCGTCGGGGAAGCGCGTGCTGGCTTGTTCGAACACGGCCAGCGCAGCGTTGTACTGTGCTTGGTCGCGCAGCCATTGGGCTTGTGCCAGCCATTTGCGCCGTTCGGCGCTGGCGGGGGTGTCGGGCAGGGCATCCAGCAAGGCCCGGCCTTGTTGCGCCTTGCCTTGGCGTGCCAACAAGGTGGCGTGGCGCAGCACCACGGGCACGGGGTCTTCGAGTTTGCTGTGGTCCACGCGTTCCAGCCAAGTGCTGGCGCTGCTCAGGTCGTTGTGCTCTTCGGCAATTTGCGACAGCAACAGGTACACCGGGTTGTGGTCGGCGGGCTCAGAGCTGAGTTGCAAGTAGCGTTGCAGCGCTTGCTGTGCGGCAGCGCGTTGTTGGGTTTGCCAGTGCAGTTGACCTTGCAGCAACCACGCACTGGCCAAGTTGGGTTGAGCCTGGAGTAACTGTTGCAACTGGGTTTGCGCGTGGGTGAATTGCTGTTGTTCCATCAGCGTGCGGATGTACCCTTGCCACAGGCCGGTGTGTGCTTGCACACCGGTGTGTTGCAGGTAGCGTTGCACCAGTTCGCCCGCCTCATGGGGCTGGTGGGGCAACAGTTCCAGCGCCAGCAAGGCCGCGTTCAGGTGGCCTGGGTCGATGGCCAGGGCTTGTCGGGCCGATGCCAGCGCCAGCACGGGTTGTTGGTTGGCCAACTGCAAGCGGCCTATGGTGGTTTTGGCCGCGGGTGCGGTGTAGGGTTGCTGGGTTGCGCTTTGTAGGGCTTTTTCGATGGCTTGCAGTGTGGCCGCAGGGCTGGCCTTGCGCCCGATCATGCCCGGCAGCGCACTGATCAGGTCGGGCCGTTGCTGGATGGGCGTTTGTTGCAACAAACGGCGCAAGACCGGGTCGGCATCGGCGGGGCGGTTGAGGGCCAACAGAATTTGCAAGGTGTAGCGCAAGGGCTCGCTTTCTTGTGGCTGGGCGGTGCTCCAGGCACGGGCTGCGCTCAGGGCCGATTCGCCCGCACGGGCTTGCAGCGCCATTTCAATGGCACGGCGAAACAACACCGGATCGCGTGTTTTGCGTGCCGCGTCCAGCATCAGCGCGTAGGCAGGGCCGGGCTGATCCGACCGTTGCTGCATTTCGCTCACCAACAGTTGGTAAAACAGGGGGCCATCCAACGCGGAGACATGGGGTGGCGTAGGCTTGGGGCCGGTTTCTTGCGCCAGAGCAGGCAGCGCCAGCACCGTGGCCAGCAGCGTGCTGGCCCAGATTCCCGTCAGCCCCGGTTGTGTGCGCCAGCCTCGTTGGCGGGGAGCAGGCGCAGTGGCCGTCAAGCGTGGCAGCCAGCGGGTGGCAGTGGTGTGTGGTGTGGCAACGTCCCAATTCATGGGGGCCATGATAATAGATGCCCCTTGTTGATGCCTGTCTTGTGCCATGCCGGAATTGCCCGAAGTTGAAGTCACCCGACTGAGTTTTGCCGACCGCATTGCCGGCGCCACTGTGCTGGCGCTGCGCTTGGGCAAGCCATTGCGCTGGCCCTTGGGCGTGGCCCCTGAACGGTTGCGTGGCCTAACGGTGCGCCAAGTGCGCCGACGTGGCAAATATTTGTTGCTGGATTTGGCCCCGGCGGGGTTGTTGTTGCTGCACTTGGGCATGTCGGGCCGGATGCAATTCGCGCCCACACTGCCCGACCCTGGTCCGCACGACCATGCCGATTTGCTGACCACGCAGGGCACCTTGCGTTTGCACGATCCGCGTCGTTTTGGTGCCGTCGTTTGGGCCGACCACGAAGATGCGCCTGTCTCGCGCAAATTGCTGGGCCACTTGGGTGTGGAACCGTTGGGGGGCGGGTTTGAGCCTCAGGCGTTTTGGCAAGCGTTGCAACAGCGTCGCAGCAGCATCAAGCAGGTGTTGTTGGCGGGCGATGTGGTGGTGGGTGTGGGCAACATTTACGCCTCTGAGGCGTTGTTCCGGGCCCGCATTGCGCCCACACAACCTGCCAACCAGTTGACGCTGGAGCAGGTACACGCGCTGCACCATGCGATTGTGGATGTGCTGGCCGAGGCTGTGGCGTTGGGGGGCAGCACTTTGCGCGATTTCCAGAACGCTTACGGTGAGGACGGTCACTTTCAACTCAGTGCTCAGGTGTACGGACGCAAGGGCCAGCCGTGCAAAGTGTGCGCCAGCCCGATTCAAAGCATGGTGCAAGGGCAACGCACTACGTTTTTTTGCCCGCAATGCCAGGCAGCCTGACGCTGCTCACCAGAGGTATTCACCATGTCGTTTGTGCAGGAATTGGATGCCCACCACGCTTGGCGGCAGCGTGGGTTGGCGCAATTGGCCACGTTGTCGGATTGGTTGGCGCAACACCAGTTGCTCAACGCTGGGGCGCAAGAGCGTTTGCAACAGTTGCAAGCGCAATTGAAAAGCGACAAGGTGATGGTGGCCTTTGTGGCCGAGTTCTCGCGCGGCAAGTCCGAACTCATCAACGCGGTGTTTTTTGCCGGATACGGGCGGCGGATCATGCCCGCCAGTGCCGGGCGCACCACCATGTGCCCCACCGAGCTGGGTTACGACCCCGAACTGCCCCCTTGTTTGCGTTTGTTGCCGATTGACACCCGTTTGCAGCCGCAATCGCTGCTGGCGTGGCGCAGCGCCCCAGACAAGTGGACACGCATCGACTTGGATGTGAACGATCCACAACAACTGGCCCAAGCGCTGGAAAAAGTGGCCGAGGTGCGGCGCGTCGGTATCCACGAGGCCCGTGCTTTGGGCCTGTGGCACGACGATGCTCCGCAAGACAACCCCTTGCCTGGCCCCGATGGCCTGGTGGAAGTGCCGCAGTGGCGACATGCGCTCATCAACATGGCCCACCCCTTGCTCAAGCAGGGGCTGGTGATTCTGGATACCCCTGGCCTTAATGCCATTGGCACCGAACCCGAACTTACGGTGGGTTTGCTGCCTCAAGCGCACGCGGTGGTGTTCATGCTGGCCGCTGATGCGGGCGTGAGCAAGTCCGATTTGGCCATTTGGCGCGAACATCTGGCCCCTTCAGCGCAACGGGTGGACACCCGGCTGGTGGTGCTCAACAAAATCGACACGCTGTGGGATGACCTCAGCGCCCCAGCGCAAATTGAGCAACAGTTGCAGCGCCAGCGTGCGCAATCGGCCAGTGTGCTGGGCTTGCCACCTGAAAAAGTGCTGGCGGTATCGGCGCAAAAAGGCTTGTTGGCCAAGGTGCGCAACGATCCGGTGTTGCTGCGCCAGAGCCGCTTGCCCGATTTGGAGCACGCGCTGGCCCACCACGTTTTGGTACAGCGTCGGCACATTTTGGAAGCCACCGTGTCGGCCAAGCTGGCGCTGTTGCACGCTGAAGTGGAACAACAGTTGGAAGCGCGTACCCGCGATGTGCAGGCGCAAGAGCAGGAACTGGAGAGCCTGCGCGGGCAGAATGCCAGCGTCATGGAACACATGCGTACCCGCATCGCACACGAACAGGCCGAGTTTGATGCCAGTGGTGGGCGCATGCAGGCGGTGCGTTCGGTGCATTTCAAGTTGTTGCAAGACTTGTTCTCATTGCTCAGCAGCAGCCACCTCAAAGCCGAAGTGGCCCAATTTGCAGCCGCCTTGCACCAGCCTGGTATCAAATGGGGCGTAAAAAAAGTCTATACCGACACCATGACCCGTTTGCACCACGATCTGATGCGTGCCCACGGCTTGGCCAGTGAAATACAAGATTTGTTGGGTCACCATTTCCGTGCCTTGAACGGAGAATTTGGTTTGGCGTTGCAACTGCCACCCGTGCCGGATGTGCTGCGTTACGCCCAAGAACTGGACTTGATCGAGCACAACCACCTGCAATACTTGGGTGTGAGCAACCTGTGGCGCTTGGCCCAGGCCTCGTTTACCGACCGATTGGCCCAGGCCGTGCTGTCACGCTTAAAGTCCGTGTTTGAAGAAGCCACGACCGAAGTTGAGCAATGGAGCCAAGCCGTGACCGCGCAACTCGATACCCAGTTGCGTGAGCGACGCAAGCATTTGGCGTTGCGGTTGGAGGCGATCCAGCGTGTTCAACAGGCCACAGGCTCGTTGGACGAACGCTTGCGCGCCTTGCAGCAACAACGTGCCATGCTCGATGCCGCACGCCAAGCTTGGCCCGCACTGTGCAACGACATGGTTGCCGTGCCCGTGGTCACATCCCCCACCGTTACAGCCAGTTTTCCCGTCCATGTCTGAATTTTTTACCACCTTGGTGTCATGGCAGCGCATGCATGGACGCAGCGGCTTGCCGTGGCAGGGCACACGCGATCCGTACCGTGTCTGGCTGTCCGAAATCATGTTGCAGCAGACCCAGGTCAGCACCGTATTGACCTACTACCCACGCTTTCTGACCCGTTTTCCGGACGTGCAGGCGCTGGCCGCAGCGCCGGTGGACGACGTGCTGGCGCTGTGGAGCGGGTTGGGTTACTACACCCGCGCCCGTAACTTGCACCGTTGCGCGCAGGCCGTGGTGGGGGATTGGGGTGGACACTTCCCCGGCACCGCTCAAGCGTTGCAGACCTTGCCGGGCATCGGCCCCTCCACCGCTGCCGCCATTGCAGCCTTCTGTTTTGGTGAGCGCATCTCCATTCTGGACGGCAACGTCAAGCGTGTGCTGACCCGCTTGCTGGCGTTCGAGGGCGATCTGGCCGACGCACGTCAAGAGCGTCAACTGTGGCAACACGCCCAAGCCCTCTTGCCCCCGCAGCCCAGCGCCGATGACATGGTGGCCTACACCCAGGGTTTGATGGATTTGGGGGCCAGTTTGTGTGCGCGCACTCGGCCCCAGTGCTTGCTGTGCCCCGTGGCACCGTTGTGCCAGGCCCACCAGCAACAACGCGCCGGTGATTTTCCGGTCAAAACCCGCAAGTTGCAGCGGCGCAGTGTGCCGTGGTGCCTGCTGGCATTGCAGCGCGCCGACGGGGCCATCTGGCTGCAACAGCGGCCCCACAGCGGCATTTGGGCAGGCTTGTACTGCTTGCCAGTGTTTGACTCCTTGGCCGACGGCCTGACCACG
>JBLIZX010000088.1:0-4293 GCA_048860285.1 Macromonas sp.
GAAGAAGTGGCGCGCCTGTCGGGCGGCAAAGTGCCCTCGGCGACAGAACTCGACACGGGCCGCGCCTCGGTGGAGCGAGCCGTCGCCACCCGCCACAGCGCCCAAGCCGCCGTGGCCCAAGCCCAGGCCACGCTGGCCACCAACGAGACCAACCTGAGCAAAGCCTCCATCCGTTCGCCTATCAATGGCGTGGTGTTGTCGCGCACGGTGCCCGACAGTTCACTGCCAATGTTGACCATGCGGGTGGGCTGCACGGTGCCATTGGCAGCGACGGTCAACGTCAGGTTGCCCCGGCGCAGGGCTTCGGTCACATACACCGGGCCACCTTGGGCGCTGGTCTGGCCTTGCCAGTAATACACACCGCCCCCCAGCGCCAGCAGCACCACCGCACCGGCCCACCATTGCGGGCGTTGCCACCAGCGGCGTGGGTGGTCGGCCCCCAACAGGTTCTGAATGGCGGCGGCCTGGGCCAAAGTGGGGGGGTTGGAAGAAGCGACGGTGGTTTTCATGGCAAACGGCAGGGCAAACAAAGACGGGAACGGACGGCCCACACGGAGGCGTGGTTCGCAGTGGCATCAGCGGTGGGTGGCAGGCTCGGCCACCGTAGATGGAGCGGATGGCTGCGTAACGGCGGAGCTGGCAGTGGCCACGGTACCGTCAGGGCTGAGTGTCCAGCCACCCCCCAGCGCCTTGTAGAGGCGCACGTGGTCGGCGCTGTGGGTGGCGCGGGCGGTTTCCAGCTCGCTTTGCGCTGACAGCAAGGTGCGCTGCGTGTCCAGCACGGTGCGAAAGTCGATCAGGCCACTGGCGTAACGCTGGCGCGCCAGCAGATTGGCATTGGACGCGGCCTGAGCGGCAGCTTGCAGGCGCTCCATGCGCTCGCGGTTGTAGCGCAAAGCGTTGAGGGCGTTTTCCACGTCTTGCAACGCCGCCAGCACGGTGGCTTCGTAGCCAATGCGCGCTTGCTCCAATGCGGCTTGCTGCGCTTGCACCTGGGCACGGGCGGCACCCCCATCCCACAAGGTGCCGCTGACGCTGGCCAGCAAAGTGCGCGTCAGGGCAGCTACGTCGAACAGGTCGCTCCAGCGGGCCGCGCCCAAGCCCAGCGACCCCGACAGGCTCAAGCTGGGGTAGCGTGCCGCATCGGCCTGTGCCATGCGGGCCCAAGCGGCCTGGATGCGGTGTTCGGCGGTACGCACATCGGGGCGCTGGCGCAAGGTATCAGCCGGAAAGGCCAGCGTCAGCGTGGCATCGGGCTGCGGCACCGGCTGGGCATGGGCCAGCAAGCGTTGCACATCGGCCAACGGCTGGCCGGTCAACACCGCCAGCGCCTGCACGGTCTGGGCCAAGCTGTTGTCGAGTGCCGGCAGTTGGGCCTGGGTCTGTGCCACTGCGGCGCGGGCCTGTTCCAAATCGATGGAGGAGGCCAACCCGGCCTGCACCCGCCAGTCGGTGAGTTGCAGGGTGTCCTGCTGTGCCACCAGGTTTTGCCGTGCTATCGCTAAACGTGCCTGCAAACCGCGCAGTTCGATGTAGTTGGTCGCCACCTCGGCGGCCAGACTGACGCGCACCTGCCCCACATTGGCGACGGCCGCTTGCACGTCGGCCTGACTGGCGGCGGTGGCACTGGCCAAGCGGCCAAACACATCGGCCTCCCAGCGCGCATCCAGCCCGGCGCGGAAGGTGTTGCCGGGCGTGTTATCACCCACTTGGCTGCGCTGTGCGGAGCCAGAAGCGCCGAGCGTCAACCCCTGGTTGGCCTGCGCCACGTCACGCAAAGCGCGGGCCTGTTGCAACGCAACCTGTGCGCTGCGCACGCTGGTGTTGGCTTGCAAGGCTTGCGTGACCAACGCGGTCAACGGTTCGTCGTGGAACACACGCCACCAGTCGGACTGCACGGGCTGGCCTGCGGGGGGCAAAGGCGCAACCCACTGCGCTGGCACACGGTCGGCCACGGTGGCGCTCATGCCACCCGCACCATCCGCCACAGGGGCGACGTGCGCACAGGCCGTCAACAACGTCAACACGGCACACGCCGACAACACTCGGTTCAGAGGCATACGCAGCGCCAGCACAGTGGCTTTCCTTGCAAAAAAGACAACAACAGGCACCGATAGTGCCACGTTCAAGCCGCAAAGTTCCCGCTGGCCAGCACGGTGCGCTCTACCGCCCGATCGTCGCCCAGCACGATCAGCGCAAACAGCAGCTCCTCCAGGTTCTGCGCTTGGGCGCTGCGCCGCGCCAGCAGTGGCGTAGCCTGCGGATTGAGCACCACAAAGTCGGCCTCGCTGCCCACGCACAAGCTGCCCACCACGCCGCCCAACCCCAACGCCTGTGCCGCACCCGCCGTGTGCAGCCACCACAGGCGGCTGGGAGCCAAGCTCACGCCCGGTTTGGCGTGGCCCGCCGCCACGCTGTCTGAGCGCCCCGCCGCGTACGCCGCCAACATGGTGTGAAAGGGGCTGAAACTGGTGCCCGCACCGATGTCGCTGGCCAGGCCATACGCAAAACCCGCCGCGTCGGCGCTGGCAAAGTCAAAACAGCCACTGCCCAAAAAGAAGTTGCTGCTGGGGCAGACCGCCACCGCGCTGCCGCTGTCGCGCAACAGGGCGCGGTCGTACTCGTCCAAGTGGATGCCGTGGGCGTACACCGCACGTGGGCGCAACAGGCCAAACCGCTGGTACACGCTCAAGTAGCTGCGATCGTGTGGGTAGAGTTCGCGCACCCAGCGCACTTCGTCCAAGTTTTCCGCCACATGGGTTTGCACCCAGACATCGGGGTAACGCGCAGCCAGTTCAGCGGCACCGCGCAACTGGGCATCGGAACAACTGGGCGCAAAGCGCGGCGTAATGGCGTAGCCCAGCCGCCCCACCCCATGCCAGTGTTGGATCAAGGTTTCGGTGTCGGTCAAACTTTGGTCGGTGGCATCGCGCACACCGTCGGGCGAATGGCGGTCTTGCAGCACCTTGCCCGCCATCAGGCGCAAGCCACGCTGGTGCGCCTGCGCCAACAAGGTGTCGGCGGCCACCGGATGCGAGCTGGCAAACGCCAGCGCCGTGGTCACGCCGTGGCGCTGCAATTCGTCCAGAAACACACCGGCCACCTCGGTGGCGTAGGCTGGGTCGGCGCAATGCGTCTCGTGCGGGTAGGTGTAGCGCTCCAGCCACGGCAACAACCCTTCGGCGGGCGAGCCCACCACATCGGTTTGGGGGCAGTGCAGGTGCAAGTCGATGAAACCCGGTGCGATCAACCGCCCCGGCCAATGCGTCACCGCCACATCGGGGTAAACCGCGCACAAGTCGCCGTAAGCGCCCACCGCCCGCACACGCCAAACGCCGTCGGCCACAGCGCCATCCCACGCCACCACCAGCAGGCCGTCGGCCTCGTAGCGCGCCGCGGGTTGGCCGTGTGCATCGGTGTGATCCGGCGCAAACCACAGCAGGGCCGCACGGTAGGCGTGCAGCGGTGCCGCCTCAGGCGCTGGCGCGGCGGTCATGCTCATTGAGCGCGGATAGCACTGGTCAACACACGGGTGTTGTAGCGCATCATGCCGATGTAGCTGTCGGCCTCGGTGCCGGGGGCGGACAACGAATCGGAATACAGCCCTTCCTTGGCCGGGCGCAAGCCGGTTTCGCGCGCAATTTGCTCGATCAAACGCGGGTCGGAAATGCTTTCAACAAACAACGCCTTGGCCCCCTCTTTTTTAATCTGGCGCACCAGCCGCGCCACACCTTGCGCCGAGGCTTCGGATTCGGTACTCACCCCTTGCGGCGACAAAAACCGCACCCCGTACGTGTCGGCGTAGTAGCCAAATGCGTCGTGCGACGTGATGACCAAACGCTGTGCTGCTGGGATGGCCCCCCAAGCGCTGCGGATATCCTGCTCCAACTTCTGGAGTTCCTGCTGGTAAGCCTCGGCGTTGCGGCGGTAGCCATCGCACCCCGTGGCATCGGCGGCGCACAGGCCTTGCGCAATGTTGGCAACGTAAGTGCGCACGTTGGCCACGTTCTGCCAAGCGTGCGGATCGGCAGCGCCTGCCTTGTGCCCGTGGCCATGCTTGTCGTGGCCGTGGGCATCGCCCGCGCCCTTGAGCGGTTGAATGCCCTGGCTCACCACCACGTGCTGGCCTTTGAATTGGGTGGTTTTGAGCAAACGGCTGATCCAGCCCTCAAACCCCAACCCGTTGGAGAACACCACCTGCGCTTGCCCCACCTGCTTGGCCTGCGCCGGCTTGGGCTGGAACACGTGGGCATCGCCACCCGGGCCCACCAGCACGTCCACCGCCACGCGCTC
>JBLIZX010000089.1:0-7023 GCA_048860285.1 Macromonas sp.
TGGTGGTGCGGCCATCATCGTGGACACCATGACCGACAACCGCGTGCGTACCGTGGCCGAAGTGCGCCACGCCTTCAGCAAGCACGGCGGCAACTTGGGTACCGAAGGTTCGGTGGCGTTCCAGTTCAAGCACTGTGGCCAACTCATTTTTGCTCCCGGCACCTCTGAAGACCAAGTGATGGAAATCGCGCTGGAGGCTGGCGCTGAAGATGTTGTCACCGACGACGATGGTGCCATCGAAGTGCTGACCAGCCCGGCCGACTTTGAAGCCGTCAAAAACGCGCTGCAAGCCGCTGGCCTCACACCCGAGGTGGCCGAAGTCACGATGCGCGCCGATAACACCATCGCCCTCAGCGGTGACGATGCCGTCAAGATGCAAAAACTGCTGGATGTACTGGAAGACTTGGACGACGTGCAAAACGTGTTCCACAACGCGGAGATCAACGAATGAGCGCCGACAAAATGAATGTACTCGTCATTGGCGGCGGTGGCCGCGAACACGCTTTGGCCTGGAAGCTCAAGCAATCTCCGCGTGTGGCACAAGTGTTTGTGGCTCCCGGCAACGGTGGTACCGCGCGCGATGCCGATCTTGTCAACTTGGCCATCACCGATGTTAAGGCGCTGCGTGAATGGGCACAGGCCAATGCCATTGCCCTGACCGTGGTCGGCCCCGAAGCGCCGCTGGCCGCTGGGGTGGTGGACGAATTCCGCGCCCACGGCCTCAAAATTTTTGGCCCGACCCAAGCCGCCGCACAACTGGAAAGCTCCAAAGCCTTCTCCAAAGCCTTCATGGCGCGCCACGGCATCCCCACCGCCGCTTACGACACCTTCAGCGACCCCGCCGCTGCCCACGCTTACGTGGACAAGATTGGTGCCCCTATTGTGGTCAAGGCCGACGGTCTGGCCGCTGGCAAGGGCGTGGTCGTGGCCATGACGCTGCAAGAAGCGCACGAAGCCATCGACTTCATGTTGCTGGACAACAAACTCGGCGTGGCCCACAACGAAGGCGGTGCCCGCGTGGTGATCGAAGCCTTTCTGCAAGGCGAAGAAGCCAGCTTCATCGTGCTGTGCGACGGCAAGAACGTCACCGCTTTGGCCACCAGCCAAGACCACAAACGCCTGCTCGATGCCGACCAAGGCCCCAACACCGGCGGCATGGGCGCGTACTCCCCAGCGCCGGTGGTTACGCCTGAAATCCACCAGCGCGCGATGGACGAGATCATCCTGCCCACCATTCGTGGCATGGAGGCCGACGGCATCCCCTACACCGGCTTTTTGTACGCTGGGTTGATGATCGAGCCGTCCGGAGCCGTCAATACACTGGAATTCAACTGCCGCATGGGCGACCCCGAAACCCAGCCCATCATGATGCGCCTGCAAAGCGATCTGGCGGAGGTGTTGCTGGCCGCCACCGAACAGCGCCTCGACCAAGTGACCCTGCAATGGGACGAACGTTGCGCCTTGGGCGTGGTGCTGGCCGCCGAGGGCTACCCCATGACTCCCCGCAAGGGCGATGCCATCACCGCCTTGCCTGCCGACAGCGCCGATGCCGTGGTGTTCCACGCCGGTACCGTCATGCAGGACGGTCAGGTGTTGACCTCGGGTGGGCGCGTGCTGTGTGCCACCGCCTTGGGGTCGACCGTGGCCCAAGCCCAACAGCGCGCTTACCAACTGGTGCAAGGCGTGGCGTTTGACGGCATGCAATACCGCACCGACATCGGTTACCGGGCGCTGGCCAAATGACCGTCGGCACCACCTCGACCGCACAGGTCAGCGCCATGCGCGACTACCTGCTGGGGCTGCAACAGCGCATCACCTCGGCGGTGTTGGACATCGACGGCGGTACCTTCGTATCTGACGGTTGGCAAAAACCCCCTGGCGAGCGACTGCAAGGTCAGGGTGTGACCCAGATCTTGGAAAATGGCCCGGTGTTTGAGCGCGCTGGTTGTGGCTTTTCGCACGTCAACGGCCCAAAACTGCCGCCGTCGGCTACGCAACACCGCCCGGAGCTGGCCGGTGCGCCGTTCGAGGCGTTGGGGGTGTCGCTGGTGTTCCACCCACGCAGCCCCTACGTGCCCACCGTTCACATGAACGTGCGCATGATCAGTGCCACGCCGCTCAATGGCGGTGCACCGGTGAGCTGGTTTGGGGGTGGCATGGACCTTACACCGTACTACGGCTTTGAGGAAGATGCAATCCACTTCCACAAAACCTGCAAAACCGCACTGGCCCCGTTTGGTGACGACAAATACCCGCGTTTCAAAACTTGGTGTGACGACTACTTTTACCTCAAACACCGCAACGAGCAGCGCGGCATTGGTGGCGTGTTCTACGACGATTTCTCCGAACTGGGTTTTGAGGGCGGCTTTGCCATGACCCGCGCGGTGGGCGATGCTTTCTTGCACGCTTACCTGCCCATCGTGGAACGCCGTAAAAACATGGAATACGGCGAACGCGAGCGCCAGTTCCAACTCTACCGCCGTGGTCGCTACGTCGAATTCAATTTGGTGTGGGACCGTGGTACCCATTTCGGCTTGCAATCGGGCGGGCGTACCGAATCGATTCTGTTGTCCATGCCACCGTTGGTGCGCTGGGCTTACCAAGAACACCCCGCGCCCGGCACGCCAGAACACCGTCTGTACCAAGACTTTTTGGTGCGCCGGGATTGGGCCTGACCTCCCGCATGTCCACCACTGTTCCCCCACGGCCCTTGCGCGTGGGCATGTTCGGCGGCGCGTTTGATCCGCCCCACTGGGCGCACCGCTCGTTGGCGGAAACCGCGCTGTCGCAACTGGCGTTGGACGTGCTGCACATTCTGCCTACTGGGCAGGCTTGGCACAAGTCGCGTACACTCACGCCCTCTGCGCACCGCGTGGCCATGTGTGAACTCGCGTTTGCCGGGTTGTGTGGGGTGCGGGTTGATACGCGCGAAATCCAGCGCAGCGGCCCGTCCTACACCGCCGATACGCTGGCCGAACTCGCCACCGAATACCCCGGTGCCCAGCTCTTTTTGATGCTGGGTGCGGATCAGTTGCTGGCTTTCAAAACGTGGGTACGCTGGCCCGAAGTGTTGCAACGCGCTACGCTGGCCGTGGCGAACCGGGGTGTGAACATCGGGGTCGATGCAGATCCCAACCAACCTTCGGCGCAAGACCTCAGCGCGGTGGACATTCCGTTTGTCCCGCTGGACATGCCGTTGCAACACATCAGTGCCACCGCTGTCCGGGCCCACGTGCATGGCGGCAGTCGGCGTTTTCCCGATCTGGACGTGCTGGTGCCCGAGGGCGTGGCGCGTTATATTTCCGAACACCACCTTTACCAGCATTCTTCTGCATGACCAGCGAATCCACCACCAAGAAAAACATCCAAAAACTCCAACGTGCCATCGTGGACGGTTTGGAAGATGTGAAAGCCCAAGACATTCAAGTCTTTAACACCGAAACCTTGTCGCCGCTGTTTGAGCGCGTGATTGTGGCCAGCGGCACCTCCAACCGCCAGACCAAGGCATTGGCCGCCAGCGTGCGCGATGCGGTGCGCGAAGCCGGTTTTGACAAGCCCCGCACCGAGGGCGAAGACAACGGCGAGTGGATCATCGTGGACTGTGGTCAAGCCGTGGTGCATGTGATGCAGCCCACCATCCGCCAGTACTACCGCCTGGAAGACATCTGGGGCCAAAAGCCCGTGCGCCTCAAGCACGCGGCCAAGGCCAAAATGTTCGCCCAAGCCTCTGAACCTATGGCCGCCGAAGAAGGTGCGGCCAAGCCCAAGCGCAGCCGTGCCAAGGCCGAAGCCGCCGAGGCCGTACCCGCGAAGAAACCGCGTGTGCGCAACAAGCCCGCTACCGCTGCCGATACCGCCGCCCCGGCCAAAAAGCCGCGTGCCAAAGCCAGCAGCGCCACTGCTGATGCGCCCAAAGCCAAAAAAGCCCCGGCCAAAAAACTGCAAATCGTCAAAGTGGGTGCGCCCGTGAAAAAAGTTGCGACCGCCCCAGCATCTAAACCCAAGGCCAAGTCCAAAGCATGAAATGGTTGATCGTCGCGGTGGGCCAGCGTATGCCCGACTGGGCGCAAACCGCCTACGACGATTACGCCAAGCGGTTTCCGCCCGATGCCAAGGTCGAGATCAAAACCGTCAAGACCGAACCACGTGGTTCCAAAACCCTCGACACCTTGTTGGCTGCCGAACGTGCCCGCATTGAAGCTGTGATTCCCAAAGGGGCACGCGTGGTGGTGTTGGACGAGCGTGGCACCACCCTCACCACCGTGGCCTTGGCCCAGCAGTGGCGACAGTGGCAATTGCAGGGGGACGACGTGGTGTTTGTGATCGGTGGCCCCGACGGGCTGGATCCCGATTTCCGTGCCAAAGCGCACAGCCGCATTCGCCTGTCCGACATGACCTTGCCGCACGCTTTGGCGCGGGTGTTGCTGATTGAGCAGCTTTACCGCGCTTGGTCGGTCAATGCCAACCACCCTTACCACCGAGAATGACACCGTTATGAGCGCCTGCTGGATCTACCTTGCCTCGCAAAGTCCGCGCCGCCGCCAATTGTTGGAACAATGGGGCGTGCATTGCGAATTGTTGCTGCCCAATGCCGAAGAAGATGCCGAAGCACTGGAACACTGGGATGGCCAAGAGGCCCCCGCCACCTACGTTCAGCGCGTCACCCGCCTCAAGCTGGACGCTGCGTTGCAACGCCGTGTCCAGCGCAACTGGGTGGATGGCCCCATTTTGTGTGCCGATACCACCGTCGCATTGGGCGATCAAATTCTGGGCAAGCCTGCCGACACCGACCACGCCCGCCTTATGTTGCGCCAACTTTCGGGGCAAAAGCACAAAGTGCTGACGGCGGTGGCGGTGGCACACCGGGGCCGTGTCTGGCGCGCTTTGAGCCGCTCTGAAGTCACTTTCGGCGATTTGTCCGACCACGACATCGACCGTTACGTCGCCACCGGCGAGCCTATGGGCAAGGCCGGTGCCTACGCCATCCAAGGGCTGGCGGGCATGTTTATCCGCCACATCGGCGGCTCCTATACTGGCATCATGGGCCTGCCCGCGTACGAAACCGCCAAGGTGTTGCGCGACGCTGGTCTGGAACTGCTCTAACCTGTGACACCACACGCCATGCCGCAAGACATCCTGATCAATTGGTCACCGCAGGAAATCCGCGTGGCGGTGGTCGAACAAGGTGCCATACAAGAACTGCACTTGGAACGCACGCTGGAGCGTGGGTTGGTGGGCAACGTGTACTTGGGCAAAGTCTCGCGCGTTTTGCCTGGCATGCAATCGGCCTTCATCGACATTGGGCTAGACCGTGCCGGTTTTTTGCATGTGGCCGACCTGATGCCCAACATCAATGCCCGCCATGCGAGCGGCAAAGACCGTACCGCCACAGCGGCGGTCACCACCGAAGTTCCCGTGTTACCCATCGAGCGCCAGATCTTTGAAGGCCAGGCCTTGCTGGTGCAGGTGCTCAAAGACCCTATTGGCACCAAAGGTGCGCGCCTGACGGCGCAAATCAGCATTGCGGGCCGGTTGTTGGTTTTTTTGCCGCAAGACAACCATATTGGTGTTTCGCAAAAAATTCCGTTTGCCCAGCGTGAAGCACTGCGCCAACGTTTGCAGGCCCTGACCGCCGAAGGTGGTGGCGGCTTCATCTTGCGCACCAACGCCGAAGAAGCCAGCGATACCGAGTTGGCCGACGACATTGCCTACCTGCGCAAAACTTGGGCCTACATCAAGAACGGTGCCGCGCGCCGTCCCCCAGCCAGCCTGTTGCACCAAGACTTGAACCTGATGCAGCGTGTGCTGCGCGATGTGGTCGGGCCCGAGACGCAAACCATCAAAGTCGATTCGCGCGAACAATTTGCCCTGTTGCAAGCCTTTGCACACGAGTACATGCCCAGCGTGGTGGAACGTCTGCAACCGTACAGCGGTGAACGCCCCATTTTTGACCTGTACCACATTGACGACGACATTGCCCGCGCGTTGGGGCGGCGGGTCGATCTCAAGTCTGGTGGTTATTTGGTTATCGACCAAACCGAAGCCTTGACCACCATCGATGTCAACACAGGTGGTTTTGTGGGTGCACGCAACTTCGACGATACGGTGTTTCGCACCAACTTGGAAGCTGCACAAGCCATTGCCCGCCAACTGCGCTTGCGCAATTTGGGTGGCATCATCATCGTCGATTTCATCGACATGGTGCGCGACGACCACCGCGAGGCCGTGCTGGCCGAATTCCGCAAACAAGTCACCCGTGACCGTGTCAAAACGATGGTGGGCGGCTTTTCACAACTCGGTTTGCTGGAAATGACGCGAAAACGCACCCGAGAATCGTTGGCCCAGCTCCTCAGCGAGCCGTGCCCAGCCTGTGGTGGTCGGGGGCATGTCAAAACCGCGCGTACCGTGTGTTACGACATCCTGCGTGAAATTTTGCGCGAGGCCCGCGCCTTCAATCCACGCGAATTCCGCATCGTGGCCTCACCGCGCGTGGTGGAACTTTTCTTGGACGAAGAAAGTCCACACTTGGCTGGTCTGAGCGATTTCATCCAAAAACCCATCTCATTGCAGAGCGAAAACAGCATGACCCAAGAGCAATACGATATCGTCTTGCTGTGATTGTTGGCTCCCTATCTTGATCCCATGAGTTTTCTTCATTCTCCTTGCGTTGCTTCTTCTGTGTTGCCGCGTCGTCGGTGGCTGCTGGGTGCGTCGGCCGCAGCCGCATTGGCCACCCCGGTGGGGCGTGCTTGGGCGCAGTTCCGGGTGGAAGTGGCCGGTGTGGGCTTGACCCAAATCCCGGTGGCGGTGGCGCTGTTTCGCGGTGGTGAAGGTGTACAGCCCAACGTGCCCGCCGTGGTGCGTGCCGACTTGGAGCGCAGCGGCCTGTTCCGTTCCATCGATCCATTGCCGCAGGCGTTGGACGAAAACACCCGCCCCGACTTGGCCCCGTGGCGCGACAAAACCGCCGATGCTCTCGTAACCGGCAGCGTCAACCGCTTGGCCGATGGGCGCTACGACGTG
>JBLIZX010000090.1:0-5941 GCA_048860285.1 Macromonas sp.
GGCCGACAACGCCGTGGTGCTGGGCCAGCGCAACGCCGAATGGTGCGGCCACGGCCCCGTGATTGAAGAAGACATCGCGCTGGCCAACGTCAGCTTGGACTTGATCGGTCAGGCCCGCTTGCTGTACCAGCAAGCCGCCAAAGAACTCGGTGGTGATGCCACCGAGGACAAACTGGCCTACTTCCGCGATGTGCCGGACTTCCGCAACTACACCTTGCTGGAACTGCCGCACCACAGCGCGCTGGTGGGTTACGCCAAGACCGACATGGACTACGGCACCACCATCGTGCGCAACTTCCTGTACAGCGCCCTGATGGTGCTGGTGTGGGAAGCCCTGCAACAGTCCCAAGACGAGCAACTGGCCGCTATCGCCGCCAAGTCGCTCAAAGAGGTGCGCTACCACCTGCGCCACTCCCGTGACTGGCTGGTGCGCTTGGGCGATGGCACCGAGGAATCGCACGCCCGTGTGCAGGCTGCGTTGGACCACCTCATGCCCTACACCCAAGAATTCTGGACACCCAGCAGCTTGGAAGCTGCGGCTGTGGCCGCTGGTGTGGGTGTGGACGTAACCACGCTTAAAACCCAGTGGGACGCGATCGTGGACGACGCATTGGCCGAAGCCACGCTCAAGCGTTCCTCGACCGAGGGTTATGTGACCCAAGGCAAGAACGGCTTGCACTCTGAGCATCTGGGCTTCCTGTTGTCCGAGATGCAAGGTCTGGCCCGCGCCCATCCCAACGCCAGCTGGTAAACCACCATGAATGCCACCTCCACCCCCGCCGATGCGGTACAAGCCGCCTGGGCCGCTTTGGAAACGCTGACCGACCCGGAGATCCCGGTGGTGTCGCTGCGTGAACTGGGCATTCTGCGCGACGTGCGTCAGGGTGCCAATGGGCTGGAGGTGGTCATCACCCCCACGTACAGCGGCTGCCCGGCCATGGGCCAGATCGAGGACGACGTGAACGCCATCCTGCAAGCCCACGGCTTACCAGGCAAGGTCATCACACAACTCGCGCCGGCTTGGACCACTGATTGGATGACCGAGGCTGCCAAGGAAAAATTGCGCGCCTACGGCATTGCACCGCCGCACCGCACCTGTGGTGTCAGCCAAAGCCAAGAGAGTGTGGTGCGCTTTGTGCGCAAATCGCCCACTGCCGACGAGCCTGTGGCGTGCCCGCACTGTGGGTCTAGCCACACCGTGGAATCTTCGCATTTTGGTTCCACCGCCTGCAAGGCCCTGTACAAGTGTCTGGACTGCCAAGAGCCGTTCGACTATTTCAAGCCGTATTGACGAATTACCGGAGACAACCCGCATGTCTGCCCCCCGTTTTCATGAACTCAAGGTCAAGCGCGTCAGCCCGGAAGCGGCTGGCTCGGTGGCCATCACTTTTGACATCCCCGCCGATCTGCGCGAAGCCTTTACGTTCGAGCCCGGCCAGTTCCTGACCCTGCGCGCCGACATCAACGGTCAGGACGTGCGCCGCAACTACTCCATCAGCAGCCCGCGCAGTCGCCTGGCCAAGCAAGGCGAGGTGGAAGTGGGTATCCGCCCGGTCGAGGGTGGCCTGTTCTCCAATTGGGCTGCTACCCAAGTTAAGGCGGGCGACACCATGAAGGTGATGACCCCCGATGGCCGTTTCGTGGTCAAAAAGCAGCGTGCGCTGCACCGCGTGGGCTTTGCCGGTGGTTCGGGCATCACGCCCATCCTATCGATTGCCGCCACCACGCTCGAAGAACAACCCGAATCGAAGTTCACCTTGGTGTACGGCAACCGCAACATGGCCACCGTCATGTTCAACGAGGCGCTGCAAGACCTCAAAGACCGCTACGCCGCCCGGTTCACCATGGTTCACGTCCTGTCCAGCCAAGCGCAAGAAGTGGACTTGCTCCAAGGTCTGGTGGATAGTGCCAAGGTGCGCGCGATTGTGGACGCACTGCTGCCCGTCAAGAGCATGGACGAAGTGTTCATCTGCGGCCCCGAGCCGATGATGGATGCCGCCGAAAACACCCTGCTGGAGCTGGGCGTGCCGCGTGAGCGCGTGTACACCGAACGCTTTACCGCCAGCACCCCCGCTGCTGCGCCTGCGGCAGTTGCCGCTGCGGTCAAAGCCGCACCGTCCACCAAAACCATCCAACTGGTGGTGGTGCTGGATGGCAAGCAACACGAAATGGCGATGGCCCCCGGCGAGCACGTGCTGGACGTGGCACTCGATGCCGGTCTGGACTTGCCGTACTCGTGCAAGGCCGGTGTGTGCTGCACCTGCCGTGCCAAGGTGGTGCAAGGTTCGGCCACCATGGACAAGAACTACACGCTGGAAGCCGACGAAGTCAAGCAAGGCTTTGTGCTGACCTGTCAAGCGTGCGCCGCCACCGACAAACTGGTGGTCAGCTTCGACGAGCGTTGATCCTGGCCCGACGGCCCAACGCGTTTAATATGGCCTGCCACAGCGCCGCTTGATGCGCCGTGGCAGGCTGTTTCGTTTCAAGGATATCCAAAAGATGAGTACCACTTTCTCCAATGTTGGCATTGTGGGGGCCGGGGCCATGGGCCGTGGCATTGCCCAAATTGCGGCCCAAGCGGGCAGTACCGTGTGGTTGTACGACACCCAGTCCGCCGCCATTGAGGCCGCACGCGGCCTGCTGGCCGACACTTGGGACAAACTCGCTGCCAAAGGCAAGCTCAGCGCCGAGCAGGTGCAAACCTACAACAGCCGCTTGCGCAGCGCCAACACCTTGGCCGAACTGGCCCCGTGCGACCTGGTGGTCGAGGCCATCGTCGAGAAGCTGGAAGTCAAGAAGGCCGTATTTGGCGAGCTGGAAGGCATTGTGGGCGAGCACGCCGTGCTGGTCACCAACACCTCCTCGCTGTCGGTCACGGCCATTGCCAACGGCCTTAAGCGTCCGCAGCAGTTTGCCGGTTTCCACTTCTTCAACCCCGTGCCCTTGATGAAGGTGGTGGAGGTGATTGCGGGCCTCAAGAGCAGCGCCGAAACCTGCCAGCGCCTGTACGCCTACGCCAAGGACATGGGCCACACCCCGGTAATGGCGCAAGACACCCCCGGTTTCATCGTCAACCACGCCGGTCGTGGCTACAACACCGAAGCCCTGCGCATCATTGGTGAGAGCATCACCGACTTTGCCACCGTGGACCGCATTTTGCGCGACCAGATGGGTTTCCGCCTTGGGCCGTTCGAGCTGATGGACTTGACCGCGCTGGACGTGTCGCACCCGGTGATGGAATCCATTTACCACCAGTACTACCAAGAAGCGCGCTACCGCCCCAGCGTCATCACCGCGCAGCGTCTGGCGGGGGGCATTGTGGGCAAGAAAGTGGGCGAAGGCTTCTACCCCTACGTGGATGGCAAGGCCCAAGTGCCCGCCGAACCGCCGGTGCCGACCGTGGCCAGCCTGCCGCCGGTGTGGGTGCCCGCCCGCGCCACCCGCCGCGCCGAGCTGTACCAGTTGCTCAAAGACCTGGGGGCCAAAATCGAAACCGGCCAGCAGCCGTCTGAGCAAGCATTGATCGTGGTGGCCCCGCTGGGCCACGACGTGACCACCATTGCCGCGGTGGAACGCTTGGACGCGACCCGCACCGTGGGTATCGACATGATGCTGCCCGATGCCGATGTGAAGCGCCGCGTGTTGGCCACCAACCCCGCCACCCGCGCCGACATGCGCGATGCCGCCCACGCCCTGTTTGCCAAAGATGGCAAGCCCGTCAGTGTGATCCGCGACAGCGGTGGCTTTGTGACCCAGCGCGTGGTCGCCACCATCGTCAACATTGCCACCGACATGTGCCAGCAAGGCGTGTGTACGCCGCAGGATTTGGAAATCGCCGTCAAGCTCGGCTTGGGCTACCCCATGGGGCCGCTGGCGATGGGCGACCGCATTGGCCCAACCAACGTGTTGGAATGCCTGTTCAACCTGCAAACCGTGTACGGTGACACGCGCTACCGTCCGTCGCCGTGGTTGCGTCGCCGTGGCGCGCTGGGCCTGAGCCTGATGCAGCAGGAAGGCTGACCCATGACCGCGCAGCTCAAATGCGAACACTTGGGCGCGACGATGGTGCTGACCATCAGCAACCCGGGGCACCGCAACGCTCTGGGGCCCGACATCTACGCGGCGGGCATCGAGGCCATCCAGGCCGCCGATGGCAACCCCGAGGTGCGCAGCGTGGTCATCACCGGCGAGGGCGACACCTTCTGCGCTGGTGGCAACCTGCAACGCCTGTTGGGCAACCGCCAGCAACCACCGCAGGTGCAGGCCGACAGTATTGAAGGCTTGCACACTTGGGTGGAAGCTCTGCGCAGCTTGCCCAAGCCCGTTATCGTGGCGGTGGAGGGCGCGTGTGCCGGGGCTGGGTTCTCGCTGGCGCTGGCCAGTGATTTCATCATCGCGGCGCAGAACAGCATCTTCGTGATGGCGTACAGCAACATCGGCATCTCGTCCGATGGCGGCGCGAGCTGGAACCTGATGCACATGGTGCCGCGCGCCACCGCGCTGCAACTGCTGATGTGTGGCGAGCGCATCGGGGCCGAACGGCTGTACCAGTTGGGGGTTATCAACCGTGTGACCGAGCCCGGTCAGGCGCTGGTCCAGGCGCTGGCGCTGGCCGACAACCTCAACGCCAAAGCGCCCAACGCGCTGGCCAGCTTCAAAGAGTTGGCCAACAACGCCTTCGCCCAACCGCTGAGCACCCAGTTGCAGCAAGAGCGCGACCACTTTGTGCGCAACCTGCACCACGCCAACGGTGGCGAAGGCATCCAAGCCTTTTTGGACAAACGCCGCCCAGTGTTCGTCTGACCTTGGTGTGAGCTTGTGAGCGGCGGCACAATACGGGCTTTCTGTTTGCCGATTGCCCGGAAAGGCCCCGCTCATGCTCAAACACATTGTGATGTGGAAACTCAAAGACCACGCCGAAGGTGCCGACAAGGCCAGCAACATCGCCAAGGCGGTGGCTTTGCTGCGCGGTTGTGCCCAGCTCACACCCGACACACTGGCTTTTGAAGTGGCCACCGCCAGCCCCGGCCTCGAAACCACCTACGACATCGTGCTGTACAGCGTCTTTACCGACCGCGCTGCGCTGGACGCTTACCAACAACACCCGGATCACGTGGCCATCAAGCCCTTTTTGGGTGCGGTGGTGGAACAGCGCCAGTGCATGGATTACGAAACCACGGCCCGCGCATGATCACCGCCGCCCCGTCCGCCCTTGATGCCACAGCGCCAGAGGCCAGCTTGCCGTTTCCCGTGCCCATCCCGTTTGTGGAGCACTTGGGTCTGCGTTTGCTGCGCTGGCAGGATGGTGAAGCCGTGTTGGCGTTCGATCCCGCGCCCGAACACCTCAACTCCTTCAGTGTGGTGCATGGTGGCGTGGGCATGACCTTGTTGGATGTGGCAATGGCCCACGCCGCCCGCAGCGTACAACCCGGTGACTGGGGTGCCATCACCATCGAAATGAAAACCAGCTTTATGCGCGCTGCCGTAGGGCCGTTGCGCGTCACTGGGAAACTGTTGCACCGCACCGCCACGCTGGCCTTTACCGAAGCGCAGGTGTGCGATGCGCAGGGGCGGCTGTGCTCCCACGCCACCGGCACGTTCAAGTACGTCAAACGCCTGCCCGTGGGCAGCAAAAGCAGCCAGCCGCTCAACGCCGCTGGCGCAGTGGCCACCGATTGAGTTACATCCCCAGCGATTTCAGCAGCGCATCGGTTTCATCGTCGCCGCCATCGCCGTTTTGGGGTGCTGTGCTGGTGGCGGTGTTGTCCGACTGCTGGGCCGCTTGGGTTTGTGCCAACAGTTCGTCTGGGTTGACTTCTTCTTGCCCGTCAAAGTCGTACAGTTTGACAAACTCGGTACGGTCTACCGCCAGTTCCAGGTAAAAAATGTGGTTCTTGCTGGTGTAGAACGTCACCCGGCGCGCTTCTGGGTGGTCGAGGTT
>JBLIZX010000091.1:0-2463 GCA_048860285.1 Macromonas sp.
GAGCTCAAGAGCCACGAGTACAAAGACAACGTGCGCGAGACGGTGGAAAAGCCCGAGGACTTCAACCTGCTCAAGCGCGGCCACGAGGCCACCCGTGCCCAGATGCAGCGCCTGTTTGCCGACAAAACGCGCATGGCCATGCTCAACATCGAAGGCGTAGAGTACATCGTCAGCCAAGAAATTGTGCCCGAAACCGGCTGGCGCATGATGACGCTGATCGAGAAGAACACGGTGTTTGCGCCCATCACCGAACTCAAGCAGATCAGCGACCGCATTGGTTACTTGGCCGTGGGCATCATGTTGCTGTTCTACGCTTTGTTCTTTGTGTATGTGCAACGCAAGTCGCACAAGCTGGCAGCGCAGTTGTCGGCCCCGATTGAAAACCTGTCGGCCATTACGCGCGACTTTGTGCAAAAGCTCAAAAATCCGCACATCGAGCCGGTGCAGATCGAGGAAATCGACGATTTGGGCAACAATTTCTCGGTCATGATCAGCGAGTTGGAAGCGCGCACCCGCGCTTACGTGGATGCCAAGATCACCGCCGAAGAAGCCAGCCGTATCAAGAGTTTGTTCTTGGCCAACATGAGCCACGAGATCCGCACCCCGCTCAATGGCATTTTGGGCATGGCGCAGCTCATGGTGTACGACGACACCAGCAACGAAGAGCGGCTGGAGTATGCGCACATTCTGTTGGAGTCGGGCAACAGCTTGCAGGTGCTGCTGGGCGATATTTTGACGCTGGCCAACACCGAATCGGGCCAAGTGGTGCTGGACAACCACGCTTGTGAACCGGCCAAGTTGGTGCAAGAGGTGTTTGACCTGCTGGCACCCAATGCGCAGCTCAAGGGTTTGGGGTTTGCGGTGGATTGCGTGTTGGAGCCGGGCCGGGTGTTCTGGACCGACCCGTTGCGCATCAAGCAAATGTTGACCAACTTGGTCAACAACGCCATCAAATTCACGGCCCAAGGGTCGATTCAGTTGCAAGTGCGCGCATTGGACGAACCCGGTGCGGCCAACGATGGCAAGTGCTGGGTGGAGTTTGCCGTGGCCGATACCGGCATTGGTGTGCCCGCCGACAAACAGCATTTGTTGTTCCAGCCGTTTACCCAAGTGGACGAATCGAGCACACGCGCCTTTGGGGGCAGTGGCTTAGGGCTGTCGCTGGTGCGTCAATTTGCCGAGTTGATGGGCGGGCGTGTGGGCGTGGAGAGTGAGCCTGGCAAGGGTTCGCGCTTTTGGTTCCAAGTGCCGCTGGCGCTGCAAAAACCTGTCCACTGAGGTCAGCCCACGCACACTTGGTTGCGGCCTTTGGTTTTGGCTTGGTACATCGCATCGTCGGCGCGTTTGAGTACCGCATCCACGTTGTGGTCGTTCGGGCCAAACAGTGTCAGCCCCAAGCTGGCCGAACAGTGGTGCTCAACGGTGTGCGTGCTGCCGTCTTCTGCGGTCATGGCCAGCAGGTAGGGTTCGGCCAGCACTTGGCGCACTTTGTTGGCCACGTTCAGCGCGGCGCGCTGGGCGTTTTTGGGTTGCAGTCCCAAATCAAGCAGCACCACCACAAATTCATCGCCTCCTTGGCGTGCCACGGTGTCGCGTGCGCGCAGGCCTTGTGTCATGCGCCGGGCCGCTTCTTGCAACAGCAAGTCGCCGGCGGCGTGGCCATGGGTGTCGTTGAGCGGTTTGAAGTTGTCCAGATCCAAAAAGATCAGCGCACCGTATTGGTGGGTGCGCATGCCGCGCAACAGTGCTTGCGACAAGCGGTCGTGCAGCAGGCTGCGGTTGGGCAGTTGGGTCAGGGTGTCGTAAAAAGCCAGTTGTTGGATCTGGGCTTCGTAGCGTTTGCGCTCGGTCAGGTCGCGCAAGCTGGCCATCAACAGGGCTTCGCCGTCGAGTTGTACGGTGTTGAGTGTGACTTCGGCGGGGAACAGCTGGCCGTTGTCCAGCCGCTGGTGTACCCACTCAAAGCGGTGGCGACCTTGCCGCCAAGCGGTGGCCATGTGTTCGTTGGCCAGTGTGGCCGAGGGGTTGCCGCACGGTTGCTGGGGGGGCGACAGGTCGGCGGGTTGGTGGCGGCAAAAGTCGGTTTTGTTGGCGGCACCAAACAGGCGCAACGTCATGCTGTTGCAGTCGATGAAGCGTTGTTGTGGGTTGAGCACGAGCACGGCTTCGCTGGTGGCTTCAAACAGGGTGCGGAACCGCAATTCGGAACGCTGCAAGGCCGTTTGCGCTTGCATCAGTTCGGTGATGTCGGACGAAAAACCGATCAGGCAATGGCCCGATGGCCGAGACAACAGCAGTTTGACCGACCAGAAATGGTGTTCCACGCCGTCGCGGTCGCGCACAAATTCGTGCCCGGCTTGGCGCTGGCCGCTGGCAAACACTTGGTCGTCCAACGTGAGGATGTGGGCAGCGGTTTGCGCAGGCAGCAGTTCGTGGTCGGTGTGGCCGATGATGTCGTCTATG
>JBLIZX010000092.1:0-2304 GCA_048860285.1 Macromonas sp.
GCACTGCCAGTGGACATGTTCAAATCCTACTCTGCGTACGCTGGTGTGCAAGATGCGATGGTGCAGTGGTGGTACGGCCACAACGCCGTGGGCTTCTTCCTGACCGCTGGCTTCTTGGGCATGATGTACTACTTCATTCCCAAGCAGGCTGAGCGTCCGGTGTACTCCTACCGCTTGTCCATCGTCCACTTTTGGGCGCTGATCTTCACCTACATGTGGGCCGGCCCGCACCACCTGCACTACACCGCTTTGCCCGACTGGACCCAGTCCGTGGGCATGATCTTCTCCTTGATTTTGTTGGCACCGTCTTGGGGTGGCATGATCAACGGCATCATGACCCTGTCGGGCGCTTGGCACAAACTGCGCGACGATCCGATCTTGCGCTTCCTGATTGTGTCGCTGTCCTTCTACGGCATGTCCACGTTTGAAGGCCCGATGATGGCCATCAAGACCGTCAACGCTCTGAGCCACTACACCGACTGGACTGTGGGCCACGTGCACTCTGGTGCCTTGGGCTGGGTGGGTCTGGTGACCATGGGTTCGCTGTACTACCTGATTCCGCGCCTGTTTGGCCAGAAAAAAATGTACTCCGTGCCTGCGATTGAGCTGCACTTCTGGGCCGCGACCATCGGTATCGTGCTCTACATTGCCGCCATGTGGATTGCTGGCGTGATGCAAGGTCTGATGTGGCGTGCTGTGAACGCCGACGGTACCCTGACCTACACCTTTGTGGAATCGGTCAAGGCCAGCTTCCCGTTCTACGTTATTCGCCTGACCGGTGGTCTGCTGTACCTGGGTGGTATGGTAGTCATGCTGTGGAACGTGCTGATGACGGTGGCCCAAGGCTTCAAGGCCGGTTCCGTGGCCGATGTCCGCATTCCCGCCGTTGCTGCGGCCCACGCTTGAGGAGTCATGACACATGGCCAATCACAACGATACCGCCAAGGGTTTCACGCACGAGCGCATTGAAACCAACAACTTTCTGATGATCGTGCTCATCCTGCTGGTGCTGACCGTGGGTGGGTTGCTTGAAATCGTGCCGTTGTTCTTCCAGAAGTCCACCACGCAGCCGGTGCCGGGCCTCAAGCCCTACACCTCGTTGCAATTGGCCGGGCGCGACATTTACCAGCGTGAAGGCTGCTATGGCTGCCACTCGCAAATGATTCGCCCGTTCCACGCTGAAACGCTGCGTTACGGCCCGTACTCGGTGGCTGGTGAGTCGGTGTACGACCACCCGTTCCAGTGGGGTTCCAAGCGCACTGGCCCGGATCTGGCCCGTGTGGGTGGCCGCTATTCCGACGAATGGCACCGCATCCACCTGAACAACCCGCGCGACGTGGTACCTGAGTCCAACATGCCCGCTTACCCGTGGCTGGAAAAGAGTCTGGTCAAGGCTGAAGGCATGCCTGCACGCTTGGCGGTGATGAAGAAACTGGGCGTACCTTACTCTGATGAGGAAATTGCCAAAGCCGCCGACGACGTGAAGGGCAAGACCGAAATGGAAGCCGTGATCGCCTACCTGCAAGTGCTGGGCACGGCCATCAAATAACACTGGAGAGGCATCATGGACATCAACGACGTGCGTATCGTGGTCACTCTGACCAGTTTTGTGCTGTTCATCGGCATTTGGGGCTGGGCGTGGTCCAAGCGCAATCAAGCCTCGTTTGACGAAGCTGCCCAGTTGCCTTTTCGCGATGAATAACACTCAGACAGAAAGAGAACATCATGAGTGACTTTGTAAGCGGTTTCTGGTCATGGTACGTGGCCATCATCACGTTGGTTTCGATCACAGCTTGCGGCATCTTGTTGTGGTTGACCGACAAAACCAAGGTTCAGTCGGCAGCCGACAACACCACCGGCCACGTGTGGGACGGTAACTTGTGTGAAATGAACAACCCACTGCCACGCTGGTGGAAGTGGATGTTCATCATCACCGTGGTGTTTGCGTTTGCTTACGCCGCGTTGTACCCCACGCTGGGTATCAGCGGTGGCAAGCTGGGTTGGTCGTCGGCAGGGCAACACGCGGCTGAAGTGCAGCAAATGAAGGAGTCGATTGCACCGTTGTACGCCAAGTTCACTGGCATGCCGCCGGAAGATCTGGCCAAGGATTCGCAGGCGCTGGCCATTGGTGAGCGTTTGTACCTGAACAATTGTGCTCAGTGTCACGGTTCGGACGCACGCGGCAGCAAGAGCTTCCCCAACCTGACCGACAACGATTGGCTGGGTGACGGCACCGTTGCGCACATCAAAAACACCATCACCAACGGTCGCCAAGGCATGATGCCCCCAATGGCCGCTGCGGTG
>JBLIZX010000093.1:0-8529 GCA_048860285.1 Macromonas sp.
TGGCCACAGTGCTTGAACTGGAACGCCACCGAACCTTCGGTACCCAAGTTGCCGCCGTGCTTGCTGAAGGCGTGGCGCACTTCGGCCACGGTACGCACGCGGTTGTCGGTCATGGTGTCCACGATGATGGCCGCACCACCAATGCCGTAGCCTTCGTAGCGGATTTCTTCGTAGTTCACGCCTTCGAGGTTGCCGGTGGCTTTGTCGATGTTGCGTTTGATGTTGTCCGCTGGCATGTTGGCGGCCTTGGCTTTGTCGATGGCCAAACGCAGGCGCGGGTTGGCATCCACGTCGCCACCGCCTTGGCGCGCCGCCACCATGATTTCGCGAATGATGCGCGTCCAGATGCGGCCGCGTTTTTCATCCTGCCGCCCTTTGCGGTGCTGGATGTTGGCCCATTTGCTATGACCTGCCATGAAAACCTCGTGTTGAATTGTGTTGGCCACCGTCGCGCCTGAACCCAGCGCCGGGCAAGACGGGTATTGTACTTTTGGCCCGGTGCATCAACCAACCGCCAAGCAGACTTGGTTGCGCCCTTGGTGTTTGGCGCGGTACATGGCTTCGTCGGCGCGTTTGATGAGAAATTGGTGATCCGGGTGTCCATCGTACAGTGCCACGCCGATGCTCACGGTCACGCCCAGCGAACGGCCTTGGCTGATGAGAAATGGGGTGGTCTCAAACTTGCTGCGTACGGCTTCGGCAATGCGCAACGCCACGTCTGGCGACACTTCGACCAGCATGATGAGGATTTCTTCGCCACCGTAGCGGAAAATGAAATCGCCATTGCGCACGCAATTGAGCAACAAGGCGGCCGCCTGTTGCAACACCATATCGCCCGCGTCGTGGCCGTAACCGTCGTTGATGCGCTTGAAGTGGTCGATGTCGAGCAGCAGCAAGGCAAAGCCGGTGCCTTTTTGGTGCGCGAGCTGGATTTCACGGTTCATCACCGATGGCAAAAAACGGCGGTTGAGCAAGCGCGTCAAGGTATCGCGGCCATTTTCAACTTCCAGGTGACGCTCAAACAGGGTGGCCAACTGGAATTTAAGGTTGTCCAGTTCGGACTGGAGCAGCATCACCAACTCGGTTTGCACCACCATGCCAGCGGGCCGGTTTTTGAGTTGTGGCAACAGGGTGTTGTCCACACGGTCCATGATGTCGCGGATTTGTTCCAACTCGGGAGCACCCTCGAACACGCCGATGGCTTTGTGCGTGAACCACAGACCAAATTCAGACGTGCTCAAGCTGGGCAACATGGTGGGGCCGGGGCTGCGGTGCAGAGTGAACAGCAGTTCTTGCCCCCACTCCAGCAGAATGGAACGCTGGCGCTCGCGCTCAATGGACATGTTTTGCCCCAGCGAGAACAGGCGGTACGCTTCGTCGGTGCGCACGTTGCGCTGGGTGTTGCGCAGGTAGGCGGCGCTCATCAGCTCCAGCGCCAGATCGATCAGTTGGGCCGCGTAGCCCATGATGCGGTTGTGCTCACCATCGTGGCCGCACACCTCGCTGAGCAGCAAGGCCAAATCTTTTTTCAGCAACCGGGCACCACGTGCCACCAGGTGGATGGGCAGTTGTATGCGCGCGTGGACTTCGCCCACGTGGCGCTGGTGGGCCACAATGGCATCAACGTCTTGCAAAGGGTGTTGAAAAATTTCTTTCAACCAGCGTTGCATCGACCCGCTCAGGCGCTGTTGCACCATGTCGTGGTGCAAAAACAGTTTGGCCTGCGGGTGCTGCAACATGTGCTGGTAAAAGTGGCGTGCCAGCCGCTCGGCGTGCTGTGCCACCAAGGTGTTGAGCAGTTGCCGCCACTCGGGTGGCACCGATTCCACAATGTGGTGCCACTCCTGTTCAGGGGTGTTGAGGTGAGCAAGGGACATGAAAGCGGGGTCAGGTTTATGCGACATCGGGGGCCACGGCTTCGGCGTAGTCGTACAGGGCACCCAGAATGGCTTCGGCGCGCTCGTCACCGCGTTCGCTGGCGGCTTCGGCCAGGGTGTCGATGCGCTCAAACAGGCGCTCCAACGTCAAGGCACCACCTTGGCCCTGCACCAAACGCGCGGTGCAGTGTTCTTGCCAGCGGGTCTGTTCCTCCGGTGACAGAGTGGCCGGGAAGTGGCGCGCGCGGTACAGGAATACCAGCTCGGTCAGGCGCGGGTCGTCAAAGCCCATGCGCGCCCAAATGGGGTCGGTGGGGTCTTCACCCTTGAGCTGTTGCAGACGGCGGCGGTCTTCCGGGCCCACAAACGCGCCGTACAGGTCTTGTTCAGCGGGGATGGCGGGCGCGCCGGGCACGGGAGGCTCGGGCTGGTACACCGCACGCCAGATGGCGCTCATGTCGGGCAAGTCGCGGGCAATGGCAGCGTGACGCAGCGCCAGCTCCACATCCAAGCCCCAGCGTTGCGCCATCTCGGGGCGCAGGGTCTTGAGCTGCCCCACCACCATCGGGGATTTGTTGATGTGGATGCCTTTGATGGGCAGGCGGTGGACACCTTCGGGCAAGTCGGCGCTGCGGGTAAACAGGCGTTCGCGGATCTGGGCGGCGTTGAGTTCCAGCAAGACGGCAGGATCGTAGGTCAAGTCCCACGCCAACACCTCGTTTTTGTTGCTGGGGTGGCTGGCCAGTGGCCACATGATGGCCAGGCAACCGCGTTCGGGCACCAAATGGCCCGACACGTGCAGGAACGGCTTGGCGTGGGCGGGCAAAGCGGGCAAGCCCATTTCGGCCAGCACGCGGTCTTTTTTGTGCAGTCCGAACGCAAATTCGAACAGCTTGGGCTGTTTGTCGCGCAACAGACGCGCCAGCGCAATGGTGGCACGCACGTCGCACAAGGCATCGTGGGCCGCTTCGTGCGCAATGCCATTGACGCGCGTGAGGTCTTCCAGCTTGAAGCTGGTGCGTCCATCGGGCTTGGTGGGCCAGACGATGCCGTCGGGGCGCAGCGCGTGGGCCAGCCGCACCACGTCGAGAATGTCCCAACGGCCACAGCCGTTTTGCCATTCACGGGCGTAGGGGTCGATGAGGTTGCGCCAGAACAGGTGGCGCGTGAATTCGTCGTCAAAGCGGATGGTGTTGTAGCCCACGCCGATGGTGCCGGGCCGGGCCAACTCGGTTTCAATGCGGGTGGCAAAGTCGGGCTCGGGCAAGCCGCGCTCCAGGCACAACTGGGGTGTGATGCCGGTGATGAGGCAGCTTTCGGGGTCGGGCAGGTAGTCGGGCGTGGGGCGGCAGTACCACACCAACGGCTCGCCGATTTCGTTCAACTCGGCATCTGTGCGGATGGCGGCAAACTGCGCGGGCCGATCCAGCTTGGCACTGATACCGAAAGTTTCGTAGTCGTGCCAGAGGAAGGTGGGGGTGTTTATACTTTGGCGGTTCATATTCAGACATTACAACGCATTTGTCGGCGCCCCTTGGCCGCCGCACACATGCCGGCATTCTTCCATGACTCAACCCAATCCATCTTTGCTGCGCCGCGTTTCGCTGGCATTTGGCAGTTTTTTCAGCATTTTGTCGCGCCCCGACTTTGCCGCGGGGGTGGAACGGCTGCAAAGCGGCGAACCGCTGGTGCCACCGCCAGCACCTACCGCCGCCCCCACACCGGCACCGACGGCAGCGCCGACACCAGCCCCGGCCCCCACCTTGCCGCCACCGCCCGCTCCGGTGGCGCAAGTGGCCCCCAACGCCTCGGCGTTGCAGTTGCTGGGCCTGTTGCAGCGCGAGGCACGTTTTATCGACTTCATGCAAGAGGACATCCAAGGTTACAGCGATGCCGACATCGGTGCCGCCGCACGGGTCGTCCACGAGGGCTGCCGCAAGGTATTGCGTGAGCACTTCACATTGACTCCGGTTCGCACCGAGAGCGAAGGCAGCCGCATCACGCTGCCCGCCGGTTTTGATGCCGCCAGCGTGCGCCTGACGGGCAATGTGGTCGGTCAGGCACCGTTCACCGGCACCCTGAACCACCGGGGCTGGCGCGCCACCGACACCCGGCTGCCGCAACTGGCGGCCAGCCACGACCCCGCCATCCTGGCCCAAGCGGAGATTGAACTGTGAGCAAAGCTTCCAACACCGGCAAAGACACACCCAGCGCCAGCCCAGCGCGCTACACCATCGGCATCGACTTGGGTACTACCCACTGCGCCCTGTCGTGGGTGGACACCCAAGCCAGCGATGGCGAAAAAGTCAGCCAAGGCGTGTTGCAGGTGCCGCAACTGACCGCCCCCGGCACCACCGAGGACAAGCCGCTGCTGCCCTCTTTTTTGTACCTGCCCCACGCGAGCGAACTGGCCGCTGGCGACCTGAACCTGCCGTGGAGCACCGAGCAGAACTTTGCCGTGGGTGAACTGGCACGCAGCCGGGGCGCGGCCACGCCGATCCGGCTGGTCTCCAGCGCCAAGAGCTGGCTGTGCCACCCCGGTGTGGACCGGCGCGCCGCCATCTTGCCCGCCGACGCACCGGCGGAGGTGGAGCGTGTCTCGCCGCTGGAAGCGTCGGTGCGCTACCTGTCGCACCTGAAAGCGGCCTGGAACCACGCCCACCCCGATGCGCCGCTGGAACAGCAGGATGTGACGGTGACGATTCCGGCCTCCTTTGACCCCGTGGCCCGCGAGCTGACCGCCGAAGCGGCACAGGCCGCCGGTTTGGGCCAGCTCACGCTGCTGGAAGAGCCGCAAGCCGCACTTTACAGCTGGATCCAGAACAGCCAAGGCCAATGGCGCAAGGAAGTCAAACGCGGCGACATCATTTTGGTGGTGGACGTGGGCGGTGGCACCACCGACCTGTCGCTGATGGCGGTGTTGGAGCGCGATGGCAATCTGGAACTGCAACGCGTGGCGGTGGGCGACCACATCCTGCTGGGCGGCGACAACATGGACTTGGCGCTGGCCTACGGTGTGGCACGCAAACTCGCGGCCGAAGGCAAACAACTCGATGCTTGGCAAACCCGCGCCTTGGCCCACGCCTGCCGCAACGCCAAAGAGACCCTGCTGAACGACCCCAGCGTGCAAGCGGTGCCCGTAGTGGTGCCCAGCCGGGGCTCCAAGCTGATTGGCGGCACCATCCGCACCGAAGTCACGCGCGAAGAACTGACGCAGAGCCTGCTGGAAGGCTTCTTCCCGCCAGCGGCGGTGTCCGACCGGCCCCTCACGCGCGCCCGTGGCGGCCTGACGCAACTGGGCTTGCCTTACGCACAGGATGCGGGCATCACCCGGCACTTGGCCGCATTCCTGAGCCGCCAAGTGGGTGCCACCGCCGCACTGGAAGGCTTCAACACGCCGCAAGCCGACAACGCCACCTTCCTGCACCCCACCGCCGTGTTGTTCAACGGTGGGGTGCTCAAGTCCAACCTGTTGGCCGAGCGCGTGCTGGCCATCCTGAACGGCTGGCTTCAGGCCGAAGGTGCCACCCCGGCGCGTTTGCTGGGCGGGGCCGATTTGGACTTGGCGGTGGCACGCGGTGCGGCCTATTACGGCTATGTGCGCCGGGGCCGTGGTGTGCGCATCCGGGGCGGTACCGCACAGGCGTATTACGTGGCCATCGAATCGAACATGCCTGCCATTCCGGGCATGGAGCCTCCGATTCAAGCCCTGTGCGTAGCCCCCTTTGGCATGGAAGAAGGCACCGAAGCCGCGCTACCCGAACAGCAGTTCGGCTTGGTGGTGGGCGAACCGGTACGCTTCCGATTCTTTGGCTCGTCGGTACGCAGACAAGACACCGTCGGCACGCTGCTGGACTTCTGGGGCCCGGACGAACTCCACGAAGTCGAAGCCATCGAGGCCAACCTGCCCGCCCAAGGCCGTACCGCCGGTGATGTGGTGGCCGTGCAGTTGCACGCCCGTGTCACCGAAGCGGGTACGCTGGAACTCGAAGCCCTGCCGGTGGGCAGCAACGAACGCTGGAAAGTGGAATTCGACGCACGCGGCGAAGCCAACGCCTGAGCCCACGCCCCATGAGCGTTGCACGCTACACCGTCGGCATCGACCTGGGCACCAGCCACACCGTGGTGGCCTACGCGGCCCATGGTGCGCCTAGCCAGATTGCGCTGCTGCCCCTGCCCCAATGGGTGGCCAACGGCGAGGCGCAGGCGTTGCCATTGTTGCCCTCGGTGCGCTACCACCCGGCAGTGGGTGAAATACCCGCCAACCTGCTGCAACCACCCGCGCCGCTGGCCGCGTGGCCCGCCCCCCCCGGTGACGATGAAACTCAGCCGTCACCACCACCTGCGGTCATGGGCCGATACGCCCGCGATCTGGGGGCACAAGTGCCGGGACGGCTGGTACACAGCGCAAAAAGCTGGCTCTCGCACGCCGGGGTCGATCGCACAGCGGCGCTGTTGCCTTGGGGTGCGCCAGACGATGTGGGCAAAATCTCGCCGGTGGCGGCCAGCGCCAGCTACTTGGCCTACGTGCGTGCGGCTTGGAACGCGCAATTTCCCACCGCACCGTTGGAACAACAGGACGTGGTGCTGACGGTGCCCGCATCGTTTGACGAAGGCGCACGCGCCCTGACGCTGGCTGCGGCAGCACAAGCCGGTCTGCCCACGCTGCGCCTGCTGGAAGAACCCCAAGCGGCGTTCCACGACTGGCTGTTCCGCCACCGCCACCAGTTGGCCACCGAACTGGCCCACACCCAACGGTTGCTGGTGTGCGATGTGGGCGGCGGCACCACCGACCTGACGCTGATTCAGGTGGAACACACGCCACAAGGGCCACAGTTGACCCGCATCGGCGTGGGCAACCACCTGATGCTGGGCGGCGACAACATGGACTTGGCGCTGGCACACTGGGCCGAAAGCCAGCTCCAACTCCCCACCCCCTTGCCAGCAGCGCGCTTTGCCCAACTGGTGCAACGCTGCCGCGTGGCCAAGGAACAACTGTTGGCCGACCACGCCCCAGCCAGCGTCAATATCACCCTGCTGGGCAGCGGTACGCGCCTGGTGGGCCAAGCCCGCACGCTGGAATTGACACAGGCCAACGTGCAGCAGCTGCTGGTAGAAGGCTTTTTCCCGCGCGAAACCCTGAACACGCGGCCCAAACAGCGCCAAGCGGGCATTGTGGCCTTGGGCCTGCCCTACCCCGCCGATGCGGCCATCACACGCCATCTGGCGCTGTTCCTAGCCCAACACGGCGGGCAAGAGCACCTGCCCGACACCTTGCTGCTCAACGGCGGTGTGTTCCACGCAGCGGCGCTGGCACAACGGGTGGAACAACTGTTGTCCGACTGGCGCGGTCAGCCCCTGCGCGTGTTGCACAACGACGCGCCCGATGTGGCGGTGGCACGCGGTGCCGTGGCCTATGCGCTGGTGCGCGCCGGTGCGGTGCCGGAGCTGGGCCGGGGCATAGGCGGTGGTTCGGCCCGCAGCTACTTTTTGTGCCTGCCCCAAGCGGCGGGCGGTGTGGCGCAAGGCATTTGCGTGCTACCACGCGGCACCCCCACCGGCACCGAAGTACCGCTGGCCGGGCGCACCTTTGCGCTGCGTATCGGGCAAGCGGTGCGGTTTCACCTCGTGTCGTCGGTGGCCGATACGCCGTGGCAGGCGGGCGACATCGTGCCACTGAACGACGACGACTTTGTGCGCCTGCCCACCATCACCACCCGACTGCCCGGCCAAGGGCGGCAACAACGCGGCGAGATTCAGGTCGAACTCGTGGCCAGCATGACCGAGGTCGGCACGCTGGAGATGCACTGCCTGGCCCGCCACGACCCCGCACAACGCTGGCAACTGGCGTTCCAGCTGCGGGGCAGCGTATCCGACAGCAACACCGCTGCGGACGACGACACCCCCGCCACCCACACCCACCCGCGCTTGGCCGAGGCACTGGCCTTGATCGAACGCGTGTTTGGCAGCGCCAGCCAGCCCACCGATGCCAAGGACGTGCGCCAACTGCGTGCCGCGTTGGAAAAAACCTTAGGCCCGCGCGACGGTTGGGATTTGCCCCTGCTGCGCCACCTCTTTGACGCGCTGCTGGAACGCGCGCGCCGCCGCCGTCGCTCGGCAGAACACGAACGCGCCTGGCTTAATCTGACCGGCTATTGCCTGCGCCCCGGCTGGGGTGCGCCGCTGGACGAATGGCGCATCGGGCAACTGTGGGCGCTGTTTGAAGCGGGCCTGCAGTACCACCAAGACAACCGCAACTGGAGCGAATGGTGGACGCTGTGGCGGCGCTGCGCCGGCGGCCTCGACGAGGCCCGCCAGCTGCAGGTCCTGGAGGTGCTGGCCGGCCATCTGGAGGACACCGACGCCGCCCGCCGCCGCGGCGACCCGGTGCAGGGCAGCTATGACGACATGGTGCGCCTGTCCGCCGCGCTCGAGCGCGTGCCGGCGATGCACCGCATCGAGGTCGGCCGCTGGCTGCTCGAACGCCTGTAACGCCCCGCCGAAAAACCCCACACCTGGTGGGCGCTCGGCCGCGTCGGCGCGCGCGAGTCGCTCTACGGCAGCGCGCACACGGTGGTGCCGCCGGAGACCGCCGCCGAGTGGCTGCAGGCCGTGCTCGCGCTCGACTGGAAGGCCGTGGAGCCCGCCGCCT
>JBLIZX010000094.1:0-2144 GCA_048860285.1 Macromonas sp.
CTAGTGTCTCTTCACACCTCAAATGACGGATAAAGCCGCTTGAGCTTGATCCGAGCGGCCTCGGTCGTGAACTGCCAGTCGATCGTGGCCTGGCTCTGGTCGCGGTGGGCTTGCCAGGCGGCTACCTCGCTGCGCATGGTCTCGATATCGGAGATTCGCCGGCTCAGGCACTGGCGCACCATCACGTTGATCTCGATCTCGGCCATGTTCAGCCAGGAGCCGTGCTTGGGGGTATGGATGAACTCGAAGCGGTCCCACAGCGCCTTGGCCTTGGCGGGTGCGAACGTCTCGTACAGCGCCGCCGGGGTGTGGGTGTTGAGGTTGTCCATGACCAGCGTGATGCGCTCGGCCTGGGGATAACGCGCAGCGATGGACTCGACAAACAGCGCCCAGTCACGCTTGGTCCTGCGCTCGGTCACTTGCGTCATGCGCGTGCCCGCCAGCGGCTCGCAGGCCATGAACACGTTGCACGTGCCCAGGCGCCGATACTCATAGTCCTCACGCTCGGGCTGGCCAGGGGCAGCCGGGATCGATTCACGGGTCTGCCCGATGAGCTGGCGTGGCGTCTCGTCCATGCACACCACCGGGCGCTTGGGGTCTCGGGGGCGCTTGTACACATCCAGCACCCGCTCCATGCCCGCCACAAACTCCGCGCTGGCCTCGGGCGCGATCACCCAGCCCACCCGGCGCCAGGGCTTGAGTTCGTTTTTTTGAGCACCCGCCGCACCGTCTCGTACGACAGCGCTTCCACCAAATCCAATTCCACCGCCCGATCGGCCAGCAGCCGCAGCGTCCAGCGCGCATGTCCGCTGGGCGGCGCCGAGCAACTCAACGCGATCAGGTGCGCCTCCAAGTCACCGTCGATCTTGCGCTCGTACTCGCGCTGGCTGGGCACCCCATTGAGCGCCACCTCCAGTCCTTCCTCCACGAAGCGTCTCTTGATCCGGTCGATCTTGCGCGGGCTCACTTGCAAGACCTCTGCGATGTCCTGGCTGCTGCGCCTGCGGCCCTTGGCTTGGGTCTCGTCGCAATTGAGCAAGATCAGCGCATTGACTACCTTGGCCGCTGCGTGCTTGCCCTTGGCCACCAGCGCCTGCAGTTGTTCGGCCTCTTGGGCCGTCAGTGTGACTGTGTATTTTTCCATCCCGCCATTCTTGCTTTATCCCAGGGGGGCAGCAAGCAAACGGTGTCACCGTCAGATCAGCGGTGACATAGCACTAGGTACCGGAATTTGTCGTCTCCAGCGCCCCCATAGAGTGCGTCCGTTCCAAACCCGCCGTTGAGGGTGTCGTTGCCCGTACCGCCGTGGAGTACGTCATCACCCGCACCGCCGTGCAAGGTATCGTTGCCGGCGCCACCAAAGATGTAGTCCACCCGGCTGGGCAGGGCACTGAAGTCCACAGTGTCGTCTCCACCGGTGCCCAGCACGACGTACTGGCTGGTGGCCGCGCTGGTGTTGCCGTTGGCCGAGAGCGTCAGGAAGCCTTCTTTGACGCTGTCCTGCTCGGCCAGCACTGTGCTGCCTGCTGCAAAGTTGCCCAGATCGCCCGAGATTGACAGCTTGACTGTGCCTGCCACGTTCAGTGCCACGCTAAAGCCTGTGGCGCTGCTGGTGACCGAAATGGTGGGCAGCGGCGGCGGTGGTGGAGGTGCTGGCACCAAACTGACCAACTGCTCGTAGGTCAGATCGCCCAGGTAGTCATACGTGGTGCCGTCTGACCATGCGGCGTTGTAGGTGTAGCCCAAACGGCCTGCCATTTGCCGATAGGTGATTTCGGCCTGGGCTGCCACATAACCTGACTGCGTCAGATGCTGGGTGTTGCGCAGCAGGTAGGCGCTGTCTTGGTACATGGCCGAGAGCGCATCTTCTGAGGCCTGCAGCGGATTGCTGCTTTGCAAAATGGTGGACCAATTGCGCTCGTCCAGATTGGCACCGATGTTGCCGTAAAGACTGTACATGGCCCGCATGACGAGCGGCAGCGTGAATTCGGTGTAGCCCGAGGCGTTCAGCAACTCGGCGATGGAAGGTTTGCTCATAGATGCTCAATGGCTGGTCAAAATTTTCCTGAAAGCACTCTACCCGAATGCACTCAAGAAAAAACCCTGCCCCTCGCGAGAAGGACAGGGTTTTTGAAAACAATCGG
>JBLIZX010000095.1:0-2243 GCA_048860285.1 Macromonas sp.
GGCCTACCAGCAGCGCAACAGCAAAGTCCTGCTCAAGATGGACGAGCCCGACGGTGTGGGGGCTGACGTCTACCGGGCCTTGTCGGACCTGCACAAGGCCGGGCCCGAACCTGCGGGCATGGACCGCCACGACTTTCAGGGTGACCGCCTGTGGCGACTGGTTCGTCAGGCCACCATGAACCAAGACATCACCCTGGCGCGCGGTGCAGAAATTCTCGGCATCCAGCTTAACGACATGCGGGACCTGGCTGAATCGTGGGCAAGCTGATACCCACAACCGCATGGTTCATCGCCGATGCCAACGTCCTGATTGATTACGCCCAGACCAGTCCCGACATTCTGGGACTGGTGGCCAGGCACATCGGCCCGGTGTACGTGGCGGCGGCAGTCCTGGACGAGGTCGAACAGCTGGATGAAGCCCAGTGCCAGGCGATCGGATTGACCCCGGTAGAGGGCAGCTTGGCTCAAATGACGGAAGCGGCCCAACGCGGTGGCCCGTTGTCCTTCGAAGACAAACTCTGCCTGGTCTTGGCCAGAGACAACGGCTGGGCATGCCTGTCCAACGACGGCCCATTGCGTGAGGCCTGCAAGGCGCAAGGGGTCTCGGTGGTTTGGGGCCTGGAAATCATGCTGTGGCTGGTGCAGGCCCGCCACCTCGACGCTGACAAAGCAATCGAAGTGGCAGAGGCGATACATCTGAGCAACCCGCTCTACATCACCAGAAAAATCATCACCACCTTCCGCCAGAGGGTACGCCAGACCTCTTCCTGAGCGATGAGATTGCCCAGACGGGTGTATGGCGCAGACACCTCTTGCATCCCCCACCACTGAACCCCTGAAAACAATCTATTTCTTTGTTTCTTAATTTGTTTGTTCGTTTATTTGTATGTTTGTGGTATAGTGTGGCTCCCACATCCAGAAAAGAGCCGCCATGCGTCCAGTTGAATTCTCCGATGAAGCCATCATCCAAGCCGGTCAAGCCCTGCGCCAGGCTGGGCGCAACGTCACGGGCTTCGCCTTGCGCCAGAAGATAGGTGGGGGCAACCCGACCCGGCTGCGGCAGGTCTGGGACGACCACTTGTCCAGCCTGAATACCGCCGCATCCACCCAGCCCGTGGCCGAGTTGCCGCCAGAGATGGTGCAAGCGGTAGCCAGCCTCACGCAAACGGTGAACGAGCGCATCATGGCGCTGGTGGTCGAACTCAACGACCAAGCGGTTCAGGCTGCGAATGGCCGTGTGCAAGAGGTGTTGCGTACCAGTGAGGAGCAGCAGCAACAGGCCCAGCAAGAGCTGGCCGAAGCCGCCAGCGCCGTCAACGAACTGGACACCCAACTTGTTGCGGCCCAGACCGAGGTCGAAACGCTGACCACCCAGCTGACTGAATCCAAGGCGCAGCTGCAAGCCCAGGCGATCGAACTCGCTCAATTGCATGAGCGTCTGGCCGCTGCCGAAGAAGCTGGCCGTGCCGCTGCACAGGCCCACGCCGCCGAGCTGGCCCAGAGCCGCGACACCGCCGAACGCCTGCGTGCCGAACTCGATACCTTGCGTGAGGCCTCGGCCAACGAGCTCAAAATGGTGTGGCAGGAGTTGGCCAACGTCAAGTCGGCAGCCGACGGTGATGTGCGTCATGCCCGTGATGAGGCGTTGCGCCACCAGCAAGCCGTGGCGCAGGTCAATGGCCAGCTGGTACAGCTGCGCGATGAACTGGCCCAGGCCCGTCAGTTGGCAGCTGCGGCACGTGAAGAAGCTGCTGGTCTGCGTGGCCGTGTGGAAGCAGTGGACAGCCAACGCACCGAGCTGCTGCAGGCCTTGGCCGGGCGAACGCCAACGACTCAGGCGCAGGCAACGCTGGCCCTCTGAACGCCGGATCGGCATACAGGAGTTGTCCAATACGAAAAGTGGTGGAGGTTTATTGACCGCCCGCAGCCTCGTCCTTGAACCTGTCCCACAGTGATTTCTTGAACCAATCGGGCATGAACTCCGCCTTCATTTCCAGCTCGCACCCGTCGGTGACCTCCGCTATCCAGACTTTTTCATCACCAGAGTTGTCAAAGATGTAGGCGCGGTCTGTGCAAGTCACGGCATCGAACAGCAGTCCCAGAGACCGTTGGTAACGGCTGCGGATTTTGTCCTCCGGTACAGGGTGCCCACCCATGGCCACCCTATGCTCCACACGTGCCACGTTGATGTCCGCGTCTTCAGTTGCCACAAAATACAGGTAAGTCCTGAATCCAGCAGCCCG
>JBLIZX010000096.1:0-16075 GCA_048860285.1 Macromonas sp.
TGTGTGCGCAGTGGCGAGGCTCTGCCCGACTTGTTGCAGGGTGTTACGCTGTTCCCGCAAACGCTGCTCAACGTGCGTTTGCAGCCGGGTCAAGACTGGAAGGCCAACACGGGGCTGCAACAGGCCATTGTGCAGGCTGAACAGTTGTTGGGGGCCGAAGGCCGGGTGTTGATCCGGGCCAGCGGCACCGAACCGTTGTTGCGCATCATGGTAGAAGCGCGCGATGCGGTACAGGCGCAAACGCTGGCCGAGCAATTGGCCGCTCAGGCCACGGCTTCGGCTTGAGCCAGGCGCTTGGCTTCGGTTTCCAGCATCAGCTTGTCCAAGCGCGACAGGGGCAGGCTCATCATCAGTTCCATGCGTTGGTGCAGGGCGTGCATGGTGTGCTTGAAAGCTTCAAGTTGGTGCTCGTGGCCGCCTTCGACCAGCGAAGGATCGGCGTAGCTCCAGTGTGCGATGGCGGGTTGGCCGGGCCAAGTGGGGCACGGCTCTCCGGCGGTGGTGTCGCAGACGGTGATCACCAAATCCAGCTTGGGGGCATCAGCGCCCATGAACTCTTCCCAATTCTTGCTGCGCAGGCCTTCGGTGCTGATGCCCGCGCTGTGCAGGGCTTCTAAGGCCAGTGGATGGGGTTGGTGGTTGGGCGTGCAGTGGGTGCCCGCCGAGTAGGCACGAAAGCGCGCACCGCCGATGTGGTTAAGCACCGCTTCGGCCAGAATGCTGCGGGCGGCATTGTGGGCACACAAAAACAGGACGTTCAGCGGGTGGTGGTTGTTCATTGCAATGGCAACAGTGGCAGTTTCGTTGCGCCCATTGTATGACGCACATATGAAACAGCAGGCTCACTTGCCACAAAAACCGATGGGTTTGGCGTTGCCAGCCAGATCGGTGCGGGAATTGTGCCAGGGTGGCCGCTGGGGCCACCCTTGAGTACGGTTAAGCCATGATGTGCAGACCAGCGTCCACGTAAATTACGTCGCCGGTCATGCCAGAGGCGCTACCGCTGACCAAGAAGGCCACCACACGGCCCACTTCGGCGATATCCACCAAGCGGTGGCCGGGCGAGCGGCTGGTCGCCATTTCGATCAGTTCGTCGAAGTGGTCGATACCGGAGGACGCACGGGTGCGCAGCGGGCCGGGCGACACGGCGAACACACGCACGTCTTTTTCGCCCAAATCTTTGGCCATGTAGCGCACGGTCGATTCGAGTGCGGCTTTGACCGGGCCCATCATGTTGTAGTGTTCCACCACCTTGTCGGCACCGTAGTAGCTCATGGTGACGATGGAGCCGCCCGGATTGAGCAGCGGTTCGGCGTGGTGGGCGATTTCAATCAGCGAGTGGCAAGAGATTTGCATGGCTTGCATGAAACCTTCGCGCGAGCAGTCGGTGATACGGCCATGCAGGTCGTCTTTGGGCGCAAAGGCGATGGAGTGAATGATGAAGTCAATAGAACCCCATTTTTCGCGGATTTGCTCGAACACGGCAGCAATTTGGCCGGGTTGGGTCACGTCCAGCGGCAACAGCAGGTCGGCATCGATTTTCTGGGCCAATGGCTCCACGTAGGTTTTGGATTTTTCGTTGAGGTAGGTCAGCGCGATTTCGGCACCGAAGGCGCGCAGCTTGGCTGCGCAGCCAAAGGCGATGCTGTGGTCGTTGGCCACACCCACCACCAGGCCGCGTTTGCCTTTGAGCATGTCGCCGATGCGGGTGTTTTCGTCCCAGACTTTGGGCAGCGGATCGACAGAGCTGGGATCGGTGAAGGTGGTGTTCATGGTGAAATCCTTGATGAAATGGAAGATGGGTTAAAAATGGAGACAGTTTTTAATGCAGGATGCCCGCCACGCGCGCAGCGTGTTCGGCCAGCATGCGTTCTTCGTCGGTGGCCATCACCAGCACTTTGACCGGGGAGCCGGGCAGGCTGATGACGGTTTGTCCGGCGTGGTTGGCTTGGGCATCCAGTTGGATGCCCAGCCAGCCCATGTCGTGCAGCAGGGCTTCGCGCACGTTGGCGGCGTGTTCGCCGATGCCGCCGGTGAGCACCAGTGCGTCCAAGCCACCGATGCTGGCGGCCAAGCCGCCGATTTCGCGGCGGCCTCGGTCGGTGAAGTAGGCCAGTGCGTCGCGTGCAGCTTGGGTGTTGGCGGCTTCGAGTTCGCGCACGTCTTGCGACAGGCCCGACAAGCCCTTGAGACCGGAGTTTTTGTACAACAGGTCGGTGATTTGTTCGGCGCTCATGCCGTAGTGCGTCAGCAGGTACAACAGCACGCCGGGGTCGATTTGGCCACAGCGGGTGCCCATCGGCATGCCGTCCAGGGCGGTAAAGCCCATGGTGGACGCAACCGATTTGCCGTCGCGGATGGCGCACATGGACGCACCGTTGCCCAGATGGGCCACGATCACGCGGCCTTGGGCGAGTTCGGGTTCTTGCTGGCGCAACTGGCGCACAATGAATTCGTAAGACAGGCCGTGGAAGCCGTAGCGGCGGATGCCTTGGTCGTAGTAGTTGCGCGGCAGGGCAAAGGTGTCGGCCACGTAGGAGTGGGTGCGGTGGAAGGCGGTGTCAAAACACGCCACTTGCAGCGCATGGGGCAAGGCGGCCAGCGCAGCGCGCACCCCGGCCAGGTTGTGCGGTTGGTGCAGCGGGGCCAATGGCACCAGGCGCTCCAACTGCGTCATGACGTTGTCGTCCAGCGCCACCGGCTGCACAAACTCCACGCCACCATGCACCACGCGGTGGCCAACGGCGACCACGGGTTGCTCGCTGTAACGGGTTTGCAGCCAGTCCAGAATGGCGCGGATGGCCACGCCGTGGTCGGCGGGGCCAGTGCAGTCTTCAAAGTAGTGCTCGTGGCGTTCGCCCGCTGCGGTTTTGACGGCAAAGTGGGCTTTGGCCCCCAGTCCTTCCACTTGACCAGCGGCCAGGGGTTCCAGCCCGACGGGAATGGGGGTGTAAACAGAGAATTTGACCGATGAGGAACCGGCGTTGAGCGTCAGAACAATGGCCATGGGGAGGTCGTTTCGCAGGTATCGAGTGAGGGGGTTAGTAGATTTTCGGCACGATCATGTCGTCCGGTACGGGGTGGCGGATGTAGTCGGGGTTGCGCACGCGGGTGGGCAACACGACTTCGGGACGCTCAATTTCTTGGTAGTCAAAGTGCGACAGCAGGTGGTGGATGCAGTTGAGGCGCGCCTTCTTTTTGTCGTCGGCGGGGACAACCCACCACGGAGCCTCGGCAATGTGGGTGCGCTCCAGCATGGTTTCTTTGACTTGGGTGTAGTCTTCCCAGCGGCGGCGGCTTTCCAAGTCCATGGGGCTGAGTTTCCACTGCTTGAGCGGGTCGTGGATGCGGCCCAAGAAGCGCAGGTGCTGCTCATCGTCGCTGATGGAGAACCAGTATTTGACCAAGGTGATGCCTGAGCGCACCAGCATGCGCTCGAATTCGGGCACCGAGCGGAAGAATTCTTCGTACTCGTCGTCGTTGCAAAAGCCCATGACTTTCTCGACCCCGGCACGGTTGTACCAACTGCGGTCGAACAGCACAATCTCGCCCCCAGCAGGCAGGTGCGACACGTAACGCTGAAAGTACCACTGCGTGCGTTCGCGGTCGTTGGGCGCGGGCAGGGCCACCACGCGGCACACGCGTGGGTTCAAACGTTGGGTGATACGTTTAATCACGCCGCCTTTGCCCGCTGCGTCACGGCCTTCAAACAGGATGACGACTTTCTTTTTTTCGTGTGCCACCCAGTCTTGCAGCTTGACCAACTCGCCTTGGAGTTTGAACAGTTCGCGGAAATAGGCCATTCGCCCGTGCTTGTTGGCATCGGTGTGGCCTGTGCCCAGCGATTCGGTGGCATCGGTCAGGTGCCGATCCTCGATTTCGAGTTCCAGTTCTTCGTCGTAGCCGTCGATCAGGTCGCGTTCAATGCGTTTGAGCAGTTCGTCGTGGTGTTCGGGGGTGTACATGCAGGGTGAAGGAAAATCGTCTGAACAATGCACACGAGGTTAGCGCAGCCAAGTGTCAAACCTGTGAAGGTGGTTTGACACTTGGTGCAGCCGTTTAGGCCTGGTTTTGGCGGTTGTGGTGGGCCACCAGCTTGGCCAGCAGAGCGGAAGCCATGCGGGTAGAGGCACCGTCGGCGCGGCTGGTCAGGGCAATTGGCACGCGCGCGCCCAACACAATGCCGGAAGTGCTGGCACCGGCCAGGTATTCGAGCTGCTTGGCCAGCATGTTGCCCGATTCGAGGTCGGGCACCATCAGAATGTCGGCATCCCCGGCCACGTCGGATTCAATGTGCTTGATGCGTGCGGCCATGGCGGAAATGGCGTTGTCAAATGCCAGCGGGCCATCCAGTGTGCCGCCTTTGATTTGGCCCCGGTCGGCCATTTTGCACATGGCCGCCGCGTCCAGTGTGGACGGGATGTTGGGGTTGACGGTCTCCACCGCCGACAGCAGCGCTACTTTGGGGTTGGGCGTGCCCAGAATGTGGGCAAAGTCGATGGCGTTTTGCACGATGTCGACTTTTTCTTTCAATCCGGGGTTGATGTTGAGTGCGGCATCGGTGATGAGCAGCGGTTTGCTGTACGAGGGCACGTCAAAACGGAACACGTGCGACATGCGACGGCCCGTGCGCAGCGCCGGGCAGGTGACGACAGCGTGGATCAGTTCGTCGGTGTGCAGACTGCCTTTCATCAGGGCTTCGAGTTGTTTGGAGGCGGCCATTTTGGCGGCGACTTGGGCCGCTTCGTGGCTGTGTTCGACGTTGACGATTTCCACACCTTCCAAGCTGATGCCCGCTTCTTTGGCCACGGCGCGCAGTTTGGCTTCGGGGGCAATCAGCACCGGCACAATCAGGTTGCGTTCGGCGGCTTGCATGGCACCACGCAGCGATTCCACATCGCACGGGTGTACCACGCCACAACGGGCGGGCGGCATGTCGGCCCCCAAAGCCAGCAAATCGTTGAGGCGGGCGTGCGGGTCGAACAGTTGAATGGTGGGGGCTTGGATACGCGGACGGCGCACTTTTTGCGTCGGGGCCATCACACGGGCCAGACCGTAGAGCACGCGCACGCCGTTTTGGTTGGTGACTTGGCAGTCCAGTTCAATGGATTTTTTGGCTTCGTCGCGTGTCAATACCGTGACGTTGATGGTCAGGGTGTCGCCCACCCGTACCGGGCGGGTGAAATGCAGGTTTTGTTCCAAGTAGATGGTGCCGGGGCCGGGAAACACGGTGCCCAGCAGCGCCGAGATCAGTGCGCCGCCCCACATGCCGTGGCCAATGATGCCGTGAAACAGGGTGGCATCGGCGTATTCAGCGTCCAAGTGGGCCGGGTTGGTGTCGCCCGAGACGGCGGCAAAGGCTTCGATGTCCTGTTGCGTCAAGGTGCGCACCATGCGGGCGTTTTGGCCGATCTGGATTTCGTCAAAGGTGACGTTTTCGATCATGCTGGTGTCGACGGTGGTATTCATGGGGTAAAACAAACCAAGTTGGGGAAACGGTGGGAGAAATGTGCGGGCACGCGGGGCAGAAATGGCCTAGCAGAGACCGTGGTGTGAACCATTCTCAGGATGCTTGATGGCAAGCGGATGACAAATATTTTGCAGCTGGGGCGATTTTGTGCGCCCTGAAAGGCTTATTGTCTTGAATTTTTCATCAAAAGTTCACTAAAACACCAAAAAATACCGTCTTCTTCACAGTCTTATATAAACTGCACCAGTTATGAGTGCCTTTTCTTCCCACACCAAAGTCCCTTTTCTTGACCGCGACCACAGCATTCTGGCCTTCAATGAGCGGGTGCTGGACTGGGCACGCCGTTCCGAGGTGCCGTTGCTGGAGCGTTTGCGCTACCTGTGCATTGTGTCGTCCAACCTGGACGAGTTTTTTGAGGTGCGTTTTGCGCCGCACTTGACGGCACAGGTCAGCAATGAGCAGCGCGGTGCCGCGACGGCGCGCACTTATGCGGCCCTGTCGGCCAAAGTCCACGAGGTGGTGGCGCAGCAGTACGCCATTTACAACGAACAGTTGTTGCCCGCGTTGGAGAAGCGTGGTATCAAGATGGTGGCACACAGCCAGCGCAATCCGCGCCAGCGCCGCTGGGTCAAGGAGTTCTTCCAACGCGAGGTGCAGCCGTTGTTGTTGCCGATTGGGTTGGACCCGTCACACCCGTTCCCACAGGTGGCCAACAAATCGCTCAACTTTATTGTGCGGCTGGCAGGGCGCGATGCGTTTGGGCGTGAAAACGAGGTGGCGATTGTGAAGGTGCCGCGTGCGTTGCCACGCTACATCCGCATGCCCGCCATCAGCGGTTCCAAGCAGGTGCACTTTGTGTCCATTTCGAGTGTGATCCGTTCACACTTGGGCGATTTGTTTCCGGGGCGGCAGGTCACGGAGTTTTCGCAGTTCCGTGTCACACGCCATTCCGATTTGGCGGTGGACGAAGAAGAGGTCAAAAACTTGCGGACCGCTTTGCGCATGGGTTTGCAGCAGCGCCACTATGGCCGTGCTTTGCGGTTGGAGGTGTCGGCGGGTTGTTCGGAGTTTTTGTCCGACTTTTTGTTGCAGCAGTTTGCGCTGCCCGTTGCGTCGCTGTACCGGGTGCCAGGGCCGGTGAACTTGGTGCGCCTGAACCAGTTGATCGATTTGGTGGACGCGCCCGCGTTGCGTTTTGAGCGTTATTTGCCTGGGTGGCCGGCGCAGTTGGTGCCTGGGCAGTCGTTCTTTGAGCGCATCAAGCAAGGCGATGTGCTGATTCACCAGCCTTACGAGAGTTTCGATGCGGTGCTGGCCTTTTTGCGCGAGGCGGTGGAAGACCCCAGCGTGCTGGCCATCAAGCAAACCATCTACCGCACCGGCAGCAAGAGCGAGATGACCGACCTGTTGCGCGAGGCGGTGCGTCGGGGCAAGGAAGTGACGGCGGTGGTGGAACTGAAGGCCCGTTTTGACGAAGAGGCCAACATCAACAACGCGGAGTTGCTGGAGTCTGTGGGCGCGCAGGTGGTGTATGGGGTGGTGGGGCTCAAGACCCACGCCAAAATGTTGCTGGTGACGCGGCGCGAGAACGGCCAGATTCGCCGTTATGCCCACGTGTCCACGGGCAACTACAACCCCGGCACGGCCAAGCTCTACACCGATTTGAGCTACCTGACCGCTGATGAGGGTTTGACCGCCGATTTGGACCACATCTTTTTGCACTTGGCCAGCCAAAACCGCCTGCCCAAACTGAACAAGGCCATGATTGCGCCGTTCCACTTGCACAAGGCCATGCTGGAAAAGATGGAAGCCGCCGCAGCGGCGGCCAAACGTGGCGAGCCGACGCGGATTGTGCTCAAGATGAACGCCTTGACCGATGAGCCGCTGGCGCGGGCGTTGGCATTGGCCTCGCAAGCGGGGGTCAAGGTGGATGTGATTGTGCGCGGTGCCTGCATTTTGCCCGCCGGTATGCCGGGCGTGACCGACAACGTGCAGGTGCGCTCCATCATCGGGCGTTTGTTGGAGCACTCGCGGGTGTTTTACTTCCAAATGGGCGAGAAGGAAGAGTTGTGGCTGTCCAGCGCCGATTGGATGAACCGCAACATGCTGCGTCGCATTGAACTGGCTTGGCCTGTGACCGATGCCGCCTTGCGCCAGCGCATCATCCACGAATGCTTGGACGCTTATTTGCACGATCACGCCGACGCTTGGCTGTTGCAACCTGATGGTGTCTACACCCGTGTCACGTCGCCCAGCAAGCCACGTGGGCGCAGTGCCGCTTTGCACACCGCACAAGCGCAGCTGATGGCGCGTTACGGCAGCAAGGAGTAACCGAGATGGACTTGATCTTGTGGCGGCACGCCGAAGCCGAGGATTTGGTGGATTCGGAGGAATTGGGTGAAAGTGCGGGCAACGATTTGTCGCGCCGCTTGACACCCAAAGGTGACAAACAGGCCGCACGCATGGCGGCTTGGCTCAACCGCCACCTGCCCGAGCGGGTGCGCGTTTGGAGCAGCCCGGCGGTGCGCACCGAACAAACGGTGCTGGCGTTGGGGCGCGAGTACCACTTGTCTGACGCTGTGCGCCCCGATGCCACCCCCGACGATTTGTTGCAACTGGTGCAATGGCCTGATGCACGACACCCCATGCTGGTGGTGGGGCACCAGCCCACTTTGGGCCGGGTGGTGGCGCGCCTGCTGGGCTGGCGCGAGGAGGAGTGCGCCGTGCGCAAAGGCTCGATCTGGTGGTTGCGCACCCGCGAGCGTCACGGGGTGCGCCAAACCGTGCTGTTGACGGTGCAGACCCCGGAGCTGTTGTGACGGGGAGGTTCAGCGCCAATCGACGCTGAACTTCCAATCGGTTTTTTGCCAAGCGTTGATCTCTTCCTCCAACAACCACGCCGATTGAGGGTACTGCCGCGCCCAGCCCGGTGCGGTACTCAGGGTGAAGTGGCGTTCGTGGTAGCTCAGGTGCAGGGCTTCCACGGTGGGGTCGCGCCGCGCGTGGCACAGCAGTACCGCCAAGCGCAGGCACAGCAGTTGTTTGGCCAGCAGTTCGTCGTCGGCCAGTTCTGGCCCCACTTTGCGCAGTTTGCCGCGTTGGCCCAGCACCAATTGGCTCATGCGGTGCAGTTCTGGCATGGAAAAGCCGGGCGCGTCCACGTTGTCCAAAATGTAGGCCCCGTGGCGGTGCGCGCCCTCGTGTGAGATGTGGGTGCCGATTTCGTGCAACTGCGCTGCCCACGCCAGTTTTTGCGAATAACGGCCATTTTTGGGATCGGGGGCCGCCACTTGGGCAAACAGGGTGGTGCTGATGCGGCTGACGCGCTGGGCTTGCGCTGTGTCCACGCCAAAGCGGTCTTTGAGCCAGCGCACCGTGCGTTCGCGCACGTCGGTGGTATCGTTTTCGCGGTCGATCAGGTCGTACAGCGCGCCTTGGCGCAGTGCTCCTTCAGCGCGCAGCAGGTGCGGCAGTTGGAACAAGTCAAAAATGGCGCGCAGCACGCTCACTCCGCCACCAATCACAGCCCGGCGGTCGTCTTTGAGGCCTTCCAAGCGCAATTCATCGACATGGCCCGCGCGCAGCAGGCGTTCGGTCAGCCAGTCCAGGCCCTCGCGGCTGATGGTGCCGACTGGCCAGCCGTTGGCGGCCAAAATTTCGGCCACAGCGCCCACTGTGCCGGACGAGCCGTAGGCCACATCCCATTCGTTGGCGGAGAACAAGTCCAGTGCCTCGTCCAGTACCGCTTTGGCGGCTACTTCGGCGGTTTGCATGTGGGCGGTGGTCAGTTGCCCGTGCGCAAAGTAGCGCGTAGACCACGCCACGCTGCCCAGCCGGAACGATTCCATTTGGCGCGCGCCAAAGCCTTGGCCCAAAATCAGTTCGGTGGAGCGTCCGCCAATGTCCACCACCAGACGGCGCTCGTCCGATTGCGGTAGCAGGCGCGATACGCCTTGGTAAATCAGGCGCGCTTCCTCATGGCCCGACACCACTTCGATGCCAAAGCCCAGCACCTGTTGTGCCTTGCGCAAAAAATCGTCGCGGTTGCGTGCTTCGCGCAGGGTTTGGGTGGCCACGGCCCGCACTTGGTGCTTGTGAAAACCTTGCAGCCGTTCGGCAAAGCGGGCCAGACATTCCCAGCCGCGCTCCATCGCAACCAAGCTGAGGTTCTTGTGTTCGTCCAAACCGCTGCCTTGGCGCACCGTTTCTTTCAGGTACTCCACCCGCTCGATGTGGCCGGAATCGTAGCGGCCAATTTCCAGACGAAAGCTGTTGGATCCCAGGTCAACCGCAGCCAGCAAAGTTCCGTTTTCCATGGTGTTTGTCAGTGTGTGTGCGAAAAATAGCGGCACAGCATAGCACCGTTGGCTGGCGTTTTGCCGACGCGCCTGTGGTGCGGTGGTGCGGCAAGAGTGTGTCAAACCTTTGTGGCCAATCCGTCATATTTCTGACATCAAAACTTTCTAAAGTGGCCGCATTCACTGTTTTTTTACCCTGATGAGATTCACCCCATGAACTTGAGCTTCTCCAAAACCTGTGCCGCTGTGTTGACTCTGGCCGCTTTCAGCGCACCCGTTCTGGCGCAAGATGTGACCGGTGCAGGCGCGACCTTCCCCGCCCCGGTGTACGCCAAGTGGGCCGATGCCTACAACAAGGCCACGGGCACCCGCATCAACTACCAGTCGGTGGGTTCCGGTGCTGGTTTGCGCCAAATCCGTGGCAAGACGGTAGATTTTGGTGCTTCCGATATGCCGCTCAAGGACGAAGAATTGGCCAAGGACGGTCTGGTGCAGTTTCCGGCGGTGATTGGTGGCGTGGTGCCGGTCATCAACGTCAAGGGCATCCAACCGGGCCAAATCAAGATGACTGGCCAAGTGCTGGGTGACATCTATCTGGGCAAAATCACCAAGTGGAACGACCCGGCCATCATGGCCCTGAACCCCGGCGTGCCGCTGCCCGATGCCACCATTGCCGTGGTGCGCCGTGCCGACGGCTCGGGCACTACCTTCGTGTTCACCAACTACCTGTCCAAGGTCAACACCGAGTGGAAAGACAAAGTGGGCGAGGGCACCGCTGTCAACTGGCCGCTGGGTGCCGGTGGCAAGGGCAACGAGGGTGTGGCCGCGTTCTTGCAACGCCTGCCCAACTCTATTGGCTACTTGGAATACGCCTATGTCAAGCAAAACAAGCTGACCTACACCCTGCTCAAGAACAAGGACGGCCACTTTGTGCCACCGAGCGACAGCGCCTTCAAGGCCGCCGCTGCCGGTGCCAACTGGAAGCAAACCTTCTACCAAATCACCACCGAGCAGCCTGGCAAGGACGCTTGGCCCATCACCAACCCGACCTACATCCTGATGCACGCCAAGCAGGACAAGCCCGCTCAAGCCGCTGCTGCGCTCAAGTTCTTCAACTGGGCTTACACCAATGGCGACAAGATGGCCGACGACTTGGATTACGTGCCCATGCCCGACGTGGTGAAGCAACAAGTGCGTGATTCTTGGGCCAAGATCACCGATGCCAGCGGCAAGCCGGTGGCTTACAAGTAAGCCACAGCAGCTCATAGGCCACGCGGTGTGGTGCTTTTTGGCCTTAACAGGTACAACGGGCACCACACTGGTTTTACAAGGATGTTTGCGTGACCACCACCTCTGCGGTTTCTTCCAGCCCCCAATTGGCTTCTAATATCAAGATGGCTTCTTCACCATCCTCCAAAAAACGCCGCTCCAGCCGCTTGCCCGACCAAATTTTTGCCGGTCTGGCACGTGGCTCGGCGGTATTGACGCTGATGCTGCTGGCGGCCATCATGGTCTCGCTGGTGCAAGGCGCTTGGCCCGCCATCAAAGAGTACGGCATCAGCTTTTTCTGGCGCACCGAATGGGATCCGGTTCAGGACGCTTACGGCGGTCTGGTCATGATCTACGGCACGTTGATGACTTCGTTCATTGCGCTGCTGATTGCGGTGCCGGTCAGCTTCGGGATTGCCCTGTTTTTGACCGAACTCTCGCCGCGCTGGTTGCGCCGCCCGCTGGGGGTGGCCATTGAACTGCTGGCCGCCATTCCGTCGATTGTGTACGGTATGTGGGGCCTGCTGGTGTTTGCCCCGTTGTTGGCCACCTATGTGCAAGGCCCGCTGCAAAGCTGGTTTGGCAACGTGCCCGTGTTGGGGGCGTTGTTTTCGGGCGCGCCAGTGGGGATTGGTATCTTGTCGGCAGGCGTTATTTTGGCGATCATGATCATCCCGTTCATTGCTTCGGTGATGCGCGATGTGTTTGAAGTCACCCCGCCGATGTTGAAAGAATCGGCCTACGCGCTGGGTGCCACCACTTGGGAAGTGGCGTTCAAAATCGTGCTGCCCTTTACCAAGGTCGGTGTGGTGGGCGGTGTCATGCTGGGGCTGGGCCGTGCGCTGGGCGAGACGATGGCCGTCACATTCGTGATTGGTAACTTCAACCAGCTCGACTCGTTGTCGCTGTTTGAAGCGGCCAACAGCATCACCTCGGCGCTGGCCAACGAATTTGCCGAGGCCACCGCCGGTTTGCACCAAGCGTCCTTGATTTACCTGGGTCTGGTGTTGTTCTTCATCACTTTTGTGGTGCTGGCTTTGTCCAAGGTGCTGCTGCTGCGCCTGAAAAAGAACGAAGGGAGCCGCTCATGAGCACTGGCGTATTTACCCCCGAACAACAACGCCAGCGTCTGGCCAAGTATGGCCGGCGCAAGCTGGTCAACCTGGTGGCCTTGACGCTGTGCTACGCTGCCATGGCCTTTGGTCTGGTGTGGCTGTTGTGGATCCTGATCGAGATCTTCCGCTTGGGTGTGGCGGGTCTGAGCTGGTCGCTCTTCACCGAGATGACCCCGCCACCCAACGAACCCGGCGGTGGCTTGGCCAATGCCATCTTCGGCTCGTTGACCATGGTCGGTCTGGCCACCGTCATTGGTACCCCGGTGGGCGTGATGGCGGGCATCTACCTGGCCGAATACGGCACCAGCACTTGGTTGGGCCGTACCACGCGCTTTATCAACGACATTTTGTTGTCGGCACCGTCCATCGTGATTGGCTTGTTTGTGTACGCGATGGTGGTGGATCAGGTCAAGAGCTTCTCGGCTTGGGCCGGTGTGGTGGCGCTGGCGCTGCTGGTGATTCCGGTCGTGATCCGCACCACCGAGAACATGCTGTCGCTGGTGCCTTCGGCGCTGCGCGAAGCCGCCTACGCTCTGGGTACGCCCAAGTGGCGCGTCATCATGAACATCACATTGCGTTCATCGCAGGCGGGTGTCATCACCGGTATTTTGCTGGCGGTGGCGCGTGTGACGGGCGAGACCGCACCGCTGCTGTTTACCGCGCTGTCCAACCAATTCTGGACCAGCGACTTGAGCCAGCCTATGGCCAGCTTGCCGGTCACGATCTTCAAATTTGCCATGAGTCCGTTCCAGAACTGGCAAGAGCTGGCCTGGGCTGGCGTGTTCCTCATCACCATGGGCGTGTTGTTGCTCAACATTTTGGCCCGGTTGCTGTTTCGTAAAAAGGATTGATCCATGAGTGCTACCGCACCCACCAACGCCGCTGCCGAGACCGCCAAGTTGTCGGTCCGCAACCTGAATTTTTACTATGGCAAGTTCCACGCCCTCAAAAGCGTGTCGATGGAAATTCCGGCCAACAAGGTTACCGCGTTCATTGGCCCGTCGGGCTGCGGCAAGTCCACCTTGTTGCGCACCTTCAACCGCATGTTTGAGCTGTACCCTGAACAACGCGCCGAAGGCGAGATTTTGTTGGATGGCGAGAACTTGCTGACCTCGAAAGAAGACATCACGCTGATCCGCGCCAAGGTCGGCATGGTGTTCCAAAAGCCCACGCCGTTTCCGATGTCGATTTACGACAACATCGCCTACGGTGTGAAGCTGTTCGAAAACCTCTCGGCTTCTGAGATGGAAGAGCGCGTCGAATGGGCACTGCGCAAAGCCGCACTGTGGAACGAGGTCAAGGACAAGCTCAACCAAAACGGTTCCGGCCTGTCGGGCGGGCAGCAGCAGCGCCTGTGCATCGCGCGTGGCATCGCCATCAAACCCGAAGTGCTGTTGTTGGACGAACCGTGCTCGGCGCTGGACCCAATCTCCACTGCCAAAGTCGAAGAGCTGATTCTGGAACTCAAGAACGACTACACCGTGGTGATCGTGACCCACAACATGCAGCAAGCCGCGCGTTGCAGCGACTACACCGCTTACATGTATCTGGGCAATTTGATCGAATTTGGCTCCACTGAGCAGATTTTCTTCAAGCCCCAGCGCACCGAGACCGAAGACTACATCACCGGAAGGTTTGGTTGATATGCCAGAAAAACACCTCTCCAGCCAGTTTGATATGGAACTGGGCCAAATCTCCACCTTGGTGATGCAAATGGGGGGCATGGTCGAATCGCAATTGCACCAAGCCATCTACGCCTTGCAACACCTCAGCCCAGAAACCGCCGACCAAGTGCTGGTGCTCGAAGACAAGGTCGATCGCATGGAGATTGAGATCGACCGCGAGATTTCGTCGGTGATTGGGCGACGGCAGCCCACCGCCCGCGATTTGCGCTTGCTGATTGGCGTGTCCAAAACCACGGCCAACTTGGAGCGTGCCGGCGACGAAGCCACGCGCATTGCGCGCATGGTCAAGTCCATCATCGACAGTGGCATGCCGCGTTCGCTGCCGACCTCGGAGCTGCGGTTGGCCTCTGAATTGGCCACCGGCGCGTTGCGCAAGTCGCTGGACGCATTTGCACGGTTGGACGTGGAAGCCTCGTTGGACATCATCAAGGACGACTTGCATCTGGATGCCGAGTACGACGGCTTCTTGCGCAAGCTCATCACCTACATGATGGAAGACCCGCGCACCATTTCACCCAGCCTGAACCTCTTGTTTTTAGCCAAGGCGGTGGAGCGCATTGGCGACCACGCCAAAAACATTGCCGAAGCCACCATCTACATTGTGCGTGGTGCCGACGTGCGCCACACCACCCCTGAGCAACGGGAGGCGGCGCTGCAATGAGAAAACTGCCGCGTGTGTTGGTGGTCGAGGACGAAGCCGCCATTGCTGAGCTGATTGCGGTCAACCTGCGGCACAACGGTTTTGCGCCGACGGTGGTCTTTGATGGCCAGGCCGCCCAGCGCGAAATTGACGCTGTGTTGCCGGACGTGATTTTGCTGGATTGGATGTTGCCCGGCGACAGCGGTGTGGTGCTGGCCCGCCGCTGGCGGCAGCAGGAGCGCACCAAAGCGGTGCCGCTCATTATGCTCACGGCACGCATTGAAGAGTCCGACAAGGTGCAGGGGTTGGACGCTGGCGCGGACGACTACATCACCAAGCCGTTTTCAACCCAAGAGTTGTTGGCGCGCATCCGTGCGGTGTTGCGCCGGCGTGCGCCCGAGATCGTCAACGATGCGGTGCAAGTGGGGGCGTTGATGCTGGACGCTGGCACCTACCGCGTCAGCTGCCACGGGCGCGAGCTCAAAGTGGGGCCGACCGAGTTCAAGCTGCTGCACTACTTCATGAAGCACCCGGAGCGCGTTCATACCCGTGGCACTTTGCTGGACCGTATCTGGGGCGACCATGTGTTCATCGAGGAGCGCACGGTCGATGTCCACGTCAAGCGTCTGCGCGAATCGCTGGGCGATGCGGGGGCCATGATTGAAACGGTGCGGGGCGCTGGTTACCGCTTGACTGCCCAGGTGGTGGTGCCTCAACCGGGGGCTGGCGTGGCAGTTGGCGCTGCCATGGCCGGTGCTGCTGCCACCGCGCCATGACCCGGCGTGCCGCCGAGCTGCTGGCGCTGAGCTTGCTGGGCGGCGCAGCAGCCACCCACTGGGGAGCCGGTGGTGGTTGGGTGGGTGTGGCTGGAACCGCCGCTGGGGCTGGCTTGTGGTTGGCGCTGGACAACCTGCGCGCCCGCAGCGTGCTGGAGTGGTTGCGTCAGGGTTACCCGGCGCGGCCGCCGCACCCAGCGTCGGTGTGGGGCGAAGTGGTGCAGCGCACGCGCAAAAGCCTCAAGGCTTTGGACCGCAAAGCCAAAAAAAGCGAGACCCGGCTCAACGAATTTTTGGCCGCGATTCAAGCTTCGCCCAATGGCGTGGTGCTGCTCAACAAAAACAGTGCCATCGAGTGGTGCAACGAAACCGCGGCGGCCCAGCTCGGGTTTGACCCGCAGCGCGACTTGTTGCAATACATCAACAACCTGGTGCGCGACCCGGTGTTTACCGGGTACCTCAAGTCCGCCGATTTTCGACAACCGGTGGAAATTGAAGGCCGCCAACCCCACGGTTCGCACCCGCAGCGTGTGTCGATCCAGATTCACCCTTATGCCAAGGGGCGCAAACTCATGTTAACGCGCGATGTGACCGCCTTGCAATTGGCCGAGGCCATGCGGCGTGATTTTGTGGCCAACGTATCGCACGAAATCCGCACCCCGTTGACGGTGTTAAGCGGTTTCGTCGAAACCATGATCCACCTCGATTTGTCCGCCGAGGAGCGTCACCGTTACTTGGCCCTGATGAACCAACAGGCCCAGCGCATGCAAACGTTGGTCAGTGATTTGCTGACCTTGTCGCGGCTGGACGATGGTTCCAACG
>JBLIZX010000097.1:0-4536 GCA_048860285.1 Macromonas sp.
CGACATGGTGCGCCTGGTCAGCTCCTGCACCGAGGCCGGCATGAGCGCCATTCGCCTGGCCCGTGGTGCTACCGGGCGCAAGATGATCCTCAAGTTCGAGGGCTGCTACCACGGCCACGCCGACGCCCTGCTAGTCAAGGCGGGCTCGGGCCTGGCCACCTTTGGCCACCCCACCAGCGCGGGCGTACCGCCTGAAGTGGCCCAGCACACCTTGGTGCTGCCTTACAACGACCTCGAAGCCCTCGAAGCCGCCTTCCACACCCACGGCAACGACTTGGCCTGCCTGATGATGGAACCCATCGCGGGCAACATGAACTTCGTGCGTGCGAGCGTGCCCTTCATGCGCCGCTGCCGCGAACTCTGCACCCAGTACGGCGCTTTGCTGGTGTTCGACGAAGTGATGACTGGCCTGCGCGTGGGCTTGGGCAGCGCCCAAGGCGTGTACGCCCAACTCATCCCCGGTTTTGAACCGGACATGACCGTGCTCGGCAAAGTCATCGGCGGGGGCATGCCATTGGCCGCCTTCGGAGCCAAACGCGGCATCATGCGGCACCTCGCACCACTGGGCCCGGTGTACCAAGCCGGTACCCTCAGCGGCAACCCCGTGGCCACCGCTTGCGGCCTGGCCACCCTGAAAGCGGTGCAACAGCCCGGCTTCTACGAAGCCCTCGGAGCCAAAACCCAGGCGCTGGTACAAGGCCTGACCGAAGCCGCACACGCCGCAGGCCTGCCCTTCTGTGGCGACAGCCAAGGCGGCATGTTTGGTTTCTTCTTTCTGCCCGAACTGCCACAGAACTACGCCACCGTCATGGGCACCGACGGCACACGCTTCAACCGCTTCTTCCACGGCATGCTGGAACGCGGCCACTACTTTGCACCCGCGCTGTACGAAGCCGGTTTTGTCAGCGCCGCCCACACCGATGCCGACATCGCCACCACCGTGGCCGCCGCGCGCGAGGTGTTTGCACAGCTGTAACCGCCACGCCAGACAGCCCTGATACATTGGCTCTCAAGGGACAAAAACAGGAGTCTGCGCATGAACAACCATCCAGCCATCCCCATCTTCACACACGGTGTTGATGAGAAACGCTTTGAAAAATTGTTCGCAGATGCCGACTCCATGTCAATTCAGGGCTACCTGCCGGATGGCACCGTGGTGTATTGGAACCACGCCTCCGAACTGATCTACGGCTACACCGCAGAAGAAGCCCTGGGAGGCAACCTGCTAGATCTGATCATCCCTGACCAGAACTGAGCGGCAAGCCTCGAGGTTCAACCCGAGGCTCGAGCGAACAGGCCGGGACGGCCTGTCTGGTGGTAAACTTCCTCGCGTTGCGACGACAGTTCCAAATTCTTCTTTTGCCATTAGGCAATTGGGGCCGAGCACAGAAATTTCCGGTAATTCGCCGTCCCGTATGGGAGTCCGAAAGGTAGGCGCTTTGCTGAATGAGTCGGCGCAAGCCGATGCGGTCGGGCATGGCCGTCCTGTAGAGGAAATCCCCGTCATTTATGACAGGGAGGATGTCAAAGAAAGCATGCTGGTCGATAACATCAATGATGTCATTGGCAAAATGAAACAACTGCGCGCGCTGGGCATCTCATTCTCTTTGGATGACTTTGGTACAGGCTATTCGTCCTTGTGCTACCTGCAACACCTGCCACTCAGCGAACTCAAAATAGACCAGTCTTTTGTTCGCAACTTGAACAAGGGAGACAACGGCCGTTCGATTGTCCAGACCATCATCAGCCTGGGCCACTGCCTGAGCCTGACCGTGGTTGCGGAAGGCATCGAAGGCCATGCCTGCCACCAGCAATTGCACGCCCTGGATTGCGATCACTTTCAAGGGTATTGGTACGGCAAACCCATGAATCTTGCAGCGTTCATGCAATTTTTTGCCTCGCGCACGGTCTAAACACCGGTGTGCCTACCAGGACAGGGGATGATCCACATGGCCGCTGTCCATGACCATCTTCGCCCAACCATGCATACCACCGCCCACAGAACTCCCCTTGCACTGCCACGTCGTCACATGATAGGACTGGGTGCGGTCAGCGCACTGCTCAGTGCCTGCGCTTCATCGGTCTCGCTTACCACCCCACCCAGCGCCAGCGCCGATGCTGGCCCCACCCCCAAAAGGGGGCGCTTGCTGGTCATTGGTGGCGCGGAAGACCGGCTGCAAGACCGCGTCATCCTGCGCCGTTTCGTCGAACTGTGTGGCGGCCCACAGGCACGCATTGTGGTGATGACCGCCGCCAGCAGCGTACCCGAAGCCTCGTGGCAAGGCTACCAACCCGTGTTTGCCGAACTGGGGGCCAGCCAAACCAGCCACCTTGACCTGCGCAGCGCCGACGATGCCAACGCCCCTGAAGCGGTGGAACGCATCCTGCAAGCCGACGGTATCTTCATGAGCGGGGGCGACCAGCGCCGCCTGATGGACACCCTGTGGGAAACCGCCGCCGCACGCGCCATGCACACCGCCTTTCACCTGCGCGGTTGCTGCATTGCGGGCACCAGTGCCGGGGCGGCTGTCATGTCGCGCCAAATGCTGGCCATCGGCAGCGCCACACGGCTGCCACAAAAAGAGGCCGTCACACTCGACATCGGCCTGGGTTTTGTCAACCACGCCATCGTCGATCAACATTTTTCAGAACGCCGCCGCCTCAGCCGTTTGCTGTCGGCGCTGGCGCAACGCCCCGACATGCTGGGCGTGGGCATCGACGAAGACACCGCGCTGCTGATTGAACACCAGCACAGCATCGAAATCATCGGCCAAGGTGCGGTCACGTTGGTCGATGGTCGGGCCATGCGCTCCAACTTCAACGAAGCCGAACCTGAACAGCGGCTCGAAATGCTGGACGTGCGGCTGCACTTGCTGCCCAGCGGCAACCGCTACCCCGTCGGTGCGGCATCGGGCACGGCACTCCCTGCGGCGTTGCAAGAGGCCATAGCACTGCTGGTGCGCCCCGGCCCCATACGCGACTGAACATGGCCACGGCACGCACTTCAGCGCCACTTAATCTTGGGGGCATTCAATAGGGGCTGTGGACGGTTTGTTCCACACCCCCGATGCACTTTTCCACACAAGGACTCCCCATGAAACTGCGTACCGCCGCCGCTCTCGTTCTGACCCTGGGCACCGCCGCTGCCGCCTTTGCTGGCCCCACCTGCAACGTGCCGCAAGAAAAATGGATGAAAGAAGCCGACTTCAAGGCTGGTATCGAAAAACAGGGCTACCAAATCAAGACCTTCAAAGTCAGCAAAGGCAAGTGCTACGAAATTTACGGCATGGACAAAGACGGCAAAAAAGTTGAAATCTATTTCGACCCCGCCACTGGTGCCGAGCTGGAACGCAAATAAGCCACTGGTAGCACAGAGTCCATGATGCCCACCTCCCCTTCCGCCGCACCCACCACCCACAGTGTCAAGGTGTGGGATCCATTCGTCCGCATCTTCCACTGGAGCTTGGTGACTTGCATCGTGCTGAACCAGTTGGTGCTGGAAGCGGGTGAAACCGCGCACGAATGGGCCGGTTACACCGCCAGCGCGTTGGTGATGCTGCGGGTGGTGTGGGGCTTTGTGGGCAGTCGGCACGCCCGTTTTACCGACTTTTTTCCGACCCCGCAACGCCTAAGCCGTCACCTGCAAGCCTTGCGCCAAGGCCAACACCCCCACTACGACGGCCACAACCCACTGGGCGCGCTGATGATGCTGGCCCTGATGGCGATGGTGTTGTCGCTGGGCTTGACCGGCTGGCTGCAAACCACCGATGCCTACTGGGGCGAAGAATGGCTGATGGAACTGCACGAATGGCTGGCCAACGGCCTGTTGCTGGCGGCGGGTCTGCACGCTGTGGCGGCCATCGTCATGGGCCGCATTGAGCGCACACGGTTGGTTCGTGCCATGATTACGGGCCACAAACAACGCTATTAACCTCCCGCCATGCGCCTGCTGCTGCTTGAAGACGATGCCATCCTCGGTGAAGGCCTGCGCGACTACCTGCGCAGCGACGGGCATGTGGTGGACTGGTGCACCACCTTGGGGCAAGCCAAAATCCTCATCACCGAGCCTTACGACGCGTGGCTGTTGGACTGGAACCTACCCGACGGCTCGGGCGTGGACTGGCTGCGCGCCCTGCGCGCCCAAGGGGCCACCACCCCAGCCCTGGTGCTGACCGCACGCGACTTGCTGAGCGAACGCATCCAAGGCTTGGACAGCGGAGCCGACGATTTTTTGGTCAAACCCTTTGCCCCCGAAGAACTGGCTGCGCGCCTGCGCGCTGTGGCCCGGCGCATGACCGGTAGCGCCCAACGCAAAGCCTTTGGTGCCATAGAAGTGGACTTGACGGCCAAAGCTGTGTGGCTCCACGGCCAGCCGGTCGAACTCACCGCCCGCGAATGGGCCATCTGGGAAGCTCTGGTGCTGCGCGCCGGACGCATCGTCTCCAAAAGCGACCTCGAAGCCTTGGTGTGCGGCTTTGACAGCGACTTGGCCAGCAACGCCCTCGAAGTCCACGTCTTCAAACTGCGCAGCAAACT
>JBLIZX010000098.1:0-4792 GCA_048860285.1 Macromonas sp.
CAGCAGCCTGCAAATGGGCTTCAAAACACTGGCGATCGAAAAACGCTCCTCCGAAGTCTGGACGGTATTGGGACAAGTCAAAACCGAATTCAGCAAATTTGGCGAGGTGGTCGATGCCACCCGCAAATCCATCGATGCCGCTGCGCGCAAATTTGAGCAAGTCGATGTACGCACCCGCGCCATCCAGCGCAAACTGCGCACCGTGCAAGAACTGCCCAGCCTTGCCGCCGACGGTGCATCCCCCCACGCATTGGGCAGCACCAGCGACGACATCGAAGACTGACCCAACCCAACGCGTATCACCCGCCCCGTTGGCCCACTCCCTCATCCGCCACCGTACACCACCCATGTCCGCCCGCCTGCCCGCCCTGAGCCTATCCCTGCAATTTGCCCGCTTTGACGGCGTGGCCGACCACCGCGCCGCCCTGCCCCGCCACAAGGTGGAACGCTGGCTGCGCCACGCACTCGACACGGACGGCGAAATCACCGTGCGCATCGTCGCTGCCGAAGAAGGCCAGACCCTCAACCGCGACTACCGCCAAAAAGACTACGCGACCAACGTGCTCACGTTCGACTACGAGACCGACCCCGTGGTGATGGCCGACTTGGTGCTGTGCGCCCCCGTGGTGGCCCGCGAAGCCGCCGAACAAGGCAAAAGCCTGCAAGCGCACTACGCCCACCTGCTGGTGCACGGCGCGCTGCACGCCCAAGGCTGGGACCACGAAACCAGCGAAGCCGATGCCGAGGCCATGGAAGCGCGCGAAATCGACATCCTGGCTGGGCTGGGGTTTGACAACCCCTACGCCACCTGACACATCAAAGCAGACGCACCTTCACGCTGCGGCCCTTGATGCGCCCGGTGGCCAACTTGGCCTCGGCCTGCTTGGCAATGGTGCGATCCACCGCCACGTAGGTGGAAAACTCGTTGATGTTGATCTTGCCAATCTGCTCCTTGGCAAAACCGGCCTCACCGGTCAAAGCACCCAGCACATCGCCGGCACGGATTTTTTCCTTGCGGCCACCCAGAATCTGCAACGTCGCCATTGGCGGGCGCAAGGGGCCGCCCGCCGCCGGGGTCAAGCTGGCCAACGGTTGCCACGTGGATTCACGCCCTTGCAACTGCTCGATGCGGCCCACGCTGCCCATTTCGTCCAGACTGGCCAGCGTCAGGGCCAAGCCTTCAGCGTCACCGCGCCCGGTGCGGCCAATGCGGTGGACGTGAACCTCCGGGTCGGGGGTCACGTCCACGTTGATGACGCACGCCAGTTGCGCAATGTCGATGCCACGTGCGGCCACATCGGTGGCCACCAGCACCGAACAGCTGCGGTTGGCAAACTGCACCAGCACCTGATCGCGCTCGCGCTGCTCCAGCTCGCCGTACAGCGCCAGCGCACTGAAGCCTTGCGCTTGCAGCACCGCCACCACATCGCGGCATTGCTGCTTGGTGTTGCAAAACGCCAGCGTCGATTCGGGCCGGAAGTGGTTCAGCAGCAGCGACACCGCGTGCAAGCGTTCGTTGTTCTTCACCTCATAAAACACCTGCCGGATTTTGTGGCCGCTGTGCTGCGCCTGCACCTTCACCGTTTGCGGCTCGCGCATGAACTGCGCTGCCAGCTGGGCAATGCCATCGGGGTAGGTGGCTGAGAACAACAAGGTCTGGCGTTGTGCCGGGCAACGCTTCGCCACTTGGGCGATGTCCTCGAAGAAACCCATGTCCAGCATGCGGTCGGCCTCGTCCAGCACCAGCGTTTGCACCGCGTCCAGGCTGAGGGAGCCACGCTCCAGATGGTCCAGAATCCGCCCCGGTGTGCCCACCACCACGTGCGTGCCGTGTTCCAAACTCAAGGTCTGGCCGCGCAAGGCCACGCCACCGCACAACGTCACCACCTTGATGTTGCCCACCGCACGCGCCAAACGGCGGATTTCCAACGTCACTTGGTCGGCCAGCTCCCGCGTAGGGCACAACACCAGCGCCTGCGCTTGCCAGCGCGCCGGGTCGAGCTGTTGCACCAGCGGCAGGCCAAACGCCACCGTCTTGCCGCTGCCCGTGCTGGCTTGGGCGATTACATCGCGCCCGGCCAACGTCAGCGGCAAACTGGCGGCCTGGATCGGTGTCATAGCGGTGTAGCCCAGCTGGGCCAGATTGGCCAAAGCGGCCTCGGGCAAATTCAAGCCAGCAAAAGAAGACGGGCCGGGGGCGACAGGGGCAACGGAAAGCAAAGGGGTATTCATCGCACGATTATCGTTGCGCTGCTCGGGCGGTGCAGCGCAGCGTTTGTAAACTAGCGGCCACAACCCCTCCCCCGCTCAACCGCAAAGGACACCCTTCATGCAAACCCGCGCTGCCATCGCCTGGAAAGCTGGCCAACCCCTGACCATTGAAACCGTGGACCTGCAAGGGCCCAAGTTTGGCGAAGTGCTGGTGGAAATCAAAGCCACCGGCATTTGCCACACCGACTACTACACCCTCAGCGGTGCCGACCCTGAAGGTATCTTCCCCGCCATCTTGGGCCACGAAGGCGCGGGCGTGGTGGTCGATGTCGGCCCCGGCGTGACCACGCTCAAAAAAGGCGACCACGTCATCCCGCTTTACACACCGGAATGCCGCCAGTGCAAGTTCTGCCTCAGTCGCAAAACCAACCTGTGCCAGCTCATCCGTGGCACCCAAGGCAAAGGCCTGATGCCCGATGCCACCAGCCGCTTCAGCCTGAACGGCGAGCCCATCTTCCACTACATGGGCACCAGTACCTTTGCCAACCACACCGTGGTGCCCGAGATTGCGCTGGCCAAAATCCGCCCCGACGCGCCGTTTGACAAGGTGTGCTACATCGGCTGCGGCGTGACCACCGGAATTGGTGCCGTTATCTTCACCGCCAAGGTCGAGGCCGGGGCCAACGTGGTGGTGTTCGGGCTGGGCGGTATCGGCCTGAACGTGATCCAGGGCGCACGCATGGTCGGTGCCGACAAGATCATCGGCGTGGACATCAACCCGAACCGCGAGGCCATGGCCCGTCAGTTCGGCATGACGCACTTCCTCAACCCCAAGGATATCGAAGCCGCTGGTGGCAACATTGTGGATGCCATTGTGCAACTCACCGATGGTGGTGCCGATTACTCCTTCGAGTGCATCGGCAACACCACCGTGATGCGCCAGGCGCTGGAATGCACGCACAAGGGCTGGGGCCGCAGCATCATCATCGGCGTGGCCGAAGCCGGGGCCGAAATCTCCACCCGCCCGTTCCAGCTCGTGACCGGTCGCAAGTGGGAAGGTTCCGCCTTTGGTGGCGCACGGGGCCGCACCGACGTGCCCAAGATCGTGGACTGGTACATGGACGGCAAGATCGACATCGACAGCCTCATCACCCACACCATGCCGCTGGAAGACATCAACCACGGCTTTGACCTGATGAAGCGCGGCGAGTCGATTCGCGGTGTGGTGCTGTTCTAACCGTTCAGCCGCCACACCACGGTCACACAACATCCACTTTTTTGACGTACGCCAGCGCCACCCTGGGCGCAGCGTGCAGCAAAGTGGCAATTTGTTCCATGTCGTTGGCCAACAACGGGGACTCCCAGTCGCGCGTGGTGTGACGCGCCAGCCGTGCGGCCAGCACCACGCTTTGTACCTTGGCGCTGGTCTCCATTTGCTGCGGGTTGCTCAAACGTGCCCACAACGGGGGCAACCGCCAACGCTGCAACAGGGCTTGGCGCAACGCGTCCAGCTCCACATTCAGCACCTGACGCTGGGCCGCTGCGCGGCGCAACGTGGGGTCGGCCCGCCGGGCCGCCACCAGACGCAACATCAACTCGGGCGCGTGGTACCACATCAGCATTTCGGTCACCTCCTGCAAACGGGCCAATAAGGCCAGCAGCGAAGCGTCTGGGTCGGCGCGGTGTACCGCAAACGCCAGCGCAAAGCGGCCCGCCCGCTCGCTGCGACGGTGCAATGCCTCCAAAGCCTCCAACGCGGCGGGCTGGTCTTGCAACCACGTCTGCAACGTCATTTGTGGCCCAAAATGGGCAAAAAACGGTGAGATACCGCTCATCACCAACGCCCCCAACACCGAATCCGGCAATTCGGCATCGTCGTCGCCCCAACGCCGCCAACGCGTGGCCACATCGGCCATGAACTTGAGCGTGAGCAAAGGATCGGCCTCAATCACCGCCGCCAGTTGCGCCGGTGCCACGCGCTCTTCGGTTTCGCGCAACTCCTCCAGTGCCACAGCGGTGCTGTCCCACACCGGCACATCGGCTGGTTTGAAATAACGCACCCAAGCTTCAAGGTCGCGCAACGGTTGGGTCAATCCTGCCATGTCTGCCATCTCCTGTCTGCGGGTGATACCGGTCTTGTTATGCGCAAACCCACGCCTTCATTATGCGCGCCGCGCACCCCAACAGATCAGGTCAACGTGACGCGGGCAAACTTGCGCTTGCCCACTTGCACCACATAAGTGCCAGCGTCCAACTTCAAGCCTCGGTCGCTCACCACGCTGCCATCCACACGCACGCCACCACCGTCGATCAGGCGGTTGGCCTCGCTGGTGGAAGGTGCCAAATTGGCCTGCTTGAGCAACGCCCCCATCCCCAACGGTGCGCCCGACAGCGACACTTCGGGGATGTCGTCCGGCACGCCGCCCTTGCTACGGTTGATGAAGTCCTGCTCCGCAGCGTCTGCGGCCGCTGCGCTGTGAAAACGCGCGGTAATCTCCTTGGCCAAGGCCACCTTGGCATCCTTGGGATTGGCCCCTTGGGCGATAGCGGCCTTGAGTGCCTCGATGTCGGCCTCGCTCTT
>JBLIZX010000099.1:0-2969 GCA_048860285.1 Macromonas sp.
CGTTGATGTTGGTGTTGAAGGTGGTTTTGAGCGGGTACTCGGCCAAAAACAGGAGGTCTTGCTGCTTGCCCCATTGCTTGAGCAAGTCCTTGAAGGCCTCGCGCAAGATGGTTTCGCGCTGGCTGCCACTCACTTTTTTGAGGAGGTCGAGTTGGTTGAGGTAATCGTGAATCAGGAGTTGGCTCATGGTGCTGGTGAAAGTAATTTGGTGCAACTGTTGCACATATTAAAATACTGGGGATGCCGACCCTGTACCGTTTTCCGAATGGCAAAATCGAAATCCGTACCCGAGACCATTTGCCGCCACACGTGCATGTGTTGCTCAACGATGGGCGTGAAGTGCTGGTGCATTTGGCCGATGGCCAACTGGTGATGCGTCAGCGGGTGCGGCGTGCCGAACTGGCCGAAGCACTGGCCTGGATTGTGGCGCGCAGGGCAGAATTGGTTGAAATGTTTGAGGAGTTGCAGCGATGACATCCAATCCCTTGCGCTTGCAGCAGGTAACGGCGCTGCCGGGCCAGAAGTTGCACTTGGTGTTTGCCGATAGTTGGTCTGCCGAGGTGGACTTGTCGGGCTGGATTGCCGAGACCCGTGCCTTGCAGCCGCTGGCCGACCCGGCGCTGTTTGCACAGCCCCGCCTGAGCGAATGGGGCACGGGCGTGGAGTGGATACCCGACACGCTGGACTTGGGCGCGGACAACCTGCGCCACCTAGCCGTGGAGCAAGCCGGGGGCATAGGCCACGAGCGGCTGTGCCACTGGATGCACGCTTGCGGCCTGACCCAGCAGCAAGCCGCCGACGCGGTGGGGATTTCGCGCCGCATGCTGAATTACTACCTGAGCGCGGCCAGGCCGATCCCCAAGACGGTCTGGCTGGCTTGCGTGGGCTGGCAGGCCGAGCAGGCACAGCACAGGGCGCAAGCGCGCACCGCCCGCAGGCGTGGCACCACGGCGCACCGCACGAGCGCGCCCTTGCACGCCTGATCGCGTCACGTGGGGTCAAACCAGCCCCATTTCTGCCATCGAGCGGCAGCCGTTGGCGGTGACGATGATGTGGTCGAGCACGCGCACGTCCAGCAGTTGCAGCGCACCCTTGAGGGTTTGGGTCAAGGACTGGTCGGCGTGGGACGGGGTGGTGTTGCCGCTGGGGTGGTTGTGGGCCAGGATGACGGCAGCGGCGTGGTGATGCAAGGCGCGCAGGGCCACTTCACGCGGGTACACACTGGTCTGCGAAAGCGTGCCACGGAACATTTCTTCCAGGGCCAGCAACTGGTGCTGGCTGTCCAGAAACACCACGGCAAACACCTCGTGCTTCTTGTGGCCCAGGTGCAGTTGCAGGTAATTTTTGACCGCGTCCGGGCTGTCGAACACGGGTTGTTGCTTGAGTTCCTGCGCCAGCGCGCGCCGGGCCAGTTCGACCACCGCCATCAGCTCGGCGCGCTTGGCCGGCCCCAGGCCCTTGACGTGTTTGAGCGCCTCGGCACCGCTGTGCAGCAGGCCGGCAATGCCGCCAAAGTCGTCCACCAACTCTTGTGCCAGTTGCAGCACGTTCTTGCCTTGGGTGCCGGTGCGCAGCAGCAGGGCCAGCAGTTCCGCATCGCTTAGGGCGGCGGGGCCGCGTTGCAGCAGTTTCTCGCGCGGCAGGCTGTCGGCGGGCAGGCCTTTCAGGGGTATGTGCGGTGTGGGCATGGTGTGGTGGCTCCCTTTTCTACAATAGCGGCATGTTTGACGGTGCGCGGGCGCGCTGGTGGCCAGGTCGGCATCGGTGCGGCTTGGCGCATTTGACATTTTTACCACGAACAACTGCAACGGCCCGTTATGCCCCACATTGAATCCGGTTCTTTCCTGACCCTGCATTACCGCCTCTCGGGGCCGGACGGGCGCGACTTCATCAACACGTTCGAGGCCCAGCCCGCCACGCTCAGCATCGGGGGCGGCGAGCTGTCGCCGGGCATCGAGCAGCGCCTGCTGGGGCTGGAAGAAGGCACGCACACCACCATCGAGCTGGCCCCCGGCGAGGCCTTTGGCGAACGTCAGCCCGAGATGGTGCAGTGGGTGGCGCGCAAGCTCATGAACCAGTTGGGCGACCCGATGGAGCAATACGCGCCGGGCGATGTGGTGCAGTTCCCGACCCCCGACGGGCTGGGCAGCTACGCCGGTGCGGTGCGCGAGGTGCGTGCCGATGGTGCCATCCTGTTCGACTTCAACCACCCGCTGGCGGGACAGCCGGTGCGGTTTGAAGTGAAAATCATTGGGGTGCTGTGAGATGAGCGCCGCTGTGCAAGAGGTGCTGCTGGCCGAACCGCGTGGCTTTTGCGCCGGGGTCGATCGCGCCATCGACATCGTGGAGCAGGCTCTGCTCAAATTTGGCGCACCCATCTACGTGCGGCACGAAATTGTCCACAACACCCACGTGGTCAACGACCTCAAAAACCGGGGTGCGATCTTCATTGAAGAACTGGACGATGTGCCCGCCGGGGCCACGCTGGTGTTCAGCGCCCACGGGGTGAGCCAGGCCGTGCAACAGGAAGCGCGTGCGCGCGGCTTTCGCATCTTTGATGCCACTTGCCCGCTGGTGACCAAGGTGCATGTGGAAGTGGCCAAGCTGCACAAAGAAGGCTACGAATTCATCATGATCGGTCACAAAGGCCACCCCGAGGTGGAAGGCACCATGGGCCAGCTCGACAGCGGCATCCACTTGGTGGAAGACGTGGCGGATGTGGCTCGCGTCCAGCCCAGCCAGACCGACAAGCTGGCCGTGGTGACGCAAACCACGTTGAGCGTGGACGATGCTGCCGCCATCACCGCTGCTGTCAAGGCGCGCTTTCCGCACATCCGCAGCCCCAAGCAGCAAGACATCTGCTATGCCACCCAGAACCGCCAAGATGCCGTCAAGGTGTTGGCCGCTCAGGTGGATGCCGTGGTGGTGGTGGGCAGCCCCACCAGCTCCAACACCAACCGCCTGCGCGA
>JBLIZX010000100.1:0-2399 GCA_048860285.1 Macromonas sp.
GCGCTGTGGCCCGAGGCCGAGCAGGACCAGGCGTTGCTGGACGGTGAGGCGGGCATGGTGGCCGTGCCGCGTCGCAAGCGACCCCACTGACGACATGACGGGGCATACTCGCATTCCATGAACGGCACCTACCTCATCACCCCCTACAAGGAGAAAGACTTGGTCAAGTCGCTGGGTGCCCGCTGGGATCCGGCACGGCGGCAGTGGTACGTGCCACATGGGCTGGACTTGACCCCGTTTGCGGCGTGGTTGCCTGCGGACGCGGCCTCCACGGCTGGCGACACCGTGGTGTTGCCTCCCACTGTAGCCGAGGTGCCCGCTTCGCTCGGACAAGGCATGGCGTTGTCGCAACTGCTGCGGGGCGTGGAAGCTGCTGTTGCCGGGACGTTTCAGGAAGCCGTCTGGACAACCGTGGAAGTGGTCGATGTCCGCCTGGGCGGTGGACACGTGTACCTGGAGCTGTCCGAGCGCGATGCCAATGGCGTGATCACCGCCAAGGCCAACGCCACGCTGTGGGCCAGCCGTGCCGAGCGGCTGTTGCCCGAGTTTGAGCGCGCGACTGGGGCACAGCTGGAGCCGTGCATCAAGCTGCTGGTGCGTGTGCGCCCGGTGTTCAAGTCCCAGTATGGTTTCAGTCTCGACATTGATGCCATCGACCCGGACTACACGCTGGGCGACTTGGAAGCGCGCAAGCGCGATATCCGCGACCGACTGCAACACGAAGGGCTGTGGCAGCGCAACCGGCAACTGCCCGCCCCGTGGGACTACCACCATCTCTTGGTGATTGCGCCCGAAGGCGGTGCAGGTTTGCAGGACTTTCAGGCCGAGGCCCAACGCTTGCAAGCGTACGGCGTGTGCCAGTTCACCTACGTCTTCAGCCGGTTCCAAGGCGAGGGGGCAGCGGCACAAATCCGGCACGAGTTGTTGGCGGCGCTGGAGAACATCAGCGTCAACCACCCGTGGTTGCCCGATGCGGTGGCCATCATCCGGGGTGGCGGTGCCGTCAACGATCTGGCCTGGCTCAACGACTACGAATTGGCCCGCGCCGTGTGCGAGCTGGAGATCCCGGTGCTGACCGGTATTGGGCACGAACGTGACAACACCATTCTCGATGAGGTCGCCCACACCCGCTTTGATACGCCATCGAAAGTCATCACCGGTATCGAGCGCACGCTGCTGCAACGTGTGCACGAAGCTCGCGCGCTGTGGACGGACATTCGCCAAGGAACCACCCAGCGGCTGGAGGCCGTCGGGCGAGCGGTGCAACGGCAGTTCGACGGTGTACAGGCCGATGCACGCCAACACATTGCCCGTGCGCGTCACCAGAGCGAGCAGTTGGCATCGTTCATCCAACTGCAAGCGGTTCACACGGTACGCCGTGCCGCCGAACATATTGGGCGCGACATCGCCGATGTGCAACATTTGGCCCGTCAGCAATTGGAGCAAGTTCGCCGCGGTGTGCCCGTCCTGATGCACAGCGTTGAAACCGATGCCCGTCGCACCTTGCACCACGCCCGTGAACACAGCCAGGCGTTGATGCGCGAGATCACGGGACAGGGGCCCACCAAAACCCTGCAACGCGGTTTTGCGCTGGTGCGCGACACCGAAGGTCGCGCCATCACCAGTGCCCAGAACAGCCCAGCCAATATCACCATCACTTTCCGTGACGGCCAGCGTGCCGCCACCCTAGCACCGACCACCGCACCATGAAACACAACTTCAAGGATGCCTACGGCACCCTGCAACGCCACGCCCAGACGCTGCGCGAACAGACCGAGCCCAACATTGACGATTTGTTGCAAATCGTCGAGGAATCGGTGCAAGCGTACAAGACATGCCAGAGCCGCATCGACGCGGTCGAGAAAGCCCTCGACAAGGCACTGGCCAACGCGCCTCAGACGGCCGCTGCCGCGATGGTGATCACCACCAAAGCGAGCAGCGCGCAACCGCTGGACGATGGGTTCGATATCCCTTTCTGAACGACTACAAACACGCTGCTGGTCTCTGTAGAAGCAGCGCACCCTGTGCCCGGCTTGCTGCGGGTCTCAGCCATCCACGGGGTTTGCAGGGGTGTCCAGCAACAACTGGTACAACGTCAGATCCAGCCATCTGCCAAACTTGAACCCCACCTGGGGCAAGGTGCCAACGTGCTGGAACCCCAAACGCTGGTGCAAGGCAATGCTGCCCGCGTTGCTGGAATCAATCGCGCCGACCATCGCGTGCACGTCACGTTGGCGCGCGGTAGCGATCAATGCCTGCATCACTTGGGTACCCAGTCCCTGGCCACGGTGATCCTGGTGGACGTACACCGAATGTTCCACCGAGTACTTGTAGGCTGGCCACGCGCGAAACGTGCCGTAACTGCCAAACGCCAGCAGCGTGTGTGTGTCGTCCTCGAT